>JASIKQ010000217.1 GCA_030049565.1 Candidatus Sulfotelmatobacter sp. | reverse complement strand
ATTCGTGTGCGGCGAAGCCGGCAGCGATGCCGCACCCTGATCTCCACGAAAGATTCCGAAGAACGCCCCGTGGATCTCTTCAGTTCCCGATCGCGTGATCACGTTCACCGCGCCCGAAGAGGTAAGTGCGCTGGAAAGATCAAGAGTGGACTGCGCAATCTGAAATTCGCGAACCGCGCTCGGAGGTATGTTTTGCGTGGTCGCGCCTACAATTTCGTCGTCGATATTGAGGCCGTCCACTGTAACCTGCGTCTGGCGGCCGAAATGGCTGAGCAACGAAATTGCAGTGATGCCATTCTTGCCGGCATCCAAAACTGCCGCGTCTTGAATTTGCACATTCGGCTCAAGCTGACCGAGGTCAAACAGATTTCGTCCGCTGATCGGCAGATGCTCAACCAGTTCCGCATCCTGAACGCTCTGCACGGTCGGCTGAGCGATGTTGACCGGAGTGCCTGCCTGAAATGGCGGCTTCTCGGGAGGGGGCTGCATGGTTACGTTAGCGATGGTCGTGTTGCCGACGTGCACCGTCGCCGTCATACGAGCGATACTGAATCCTTTGGCTTCTACCCATAGGGCATAGTCTCCGGGCTGGATGGGTCCCGAGGAGTAAAGGCCTTCGGAAGAAGTTTTCCCATAAATAGTCGCACCCGTGCTTTTGTGAATGATCTCAACTTTAGCGCCCGCTATAGCATTTCCCTTCGAATCGCCAACTACGCCGGCGATGTTGCCGGTAGCGACGGTCTGAGCCGGCATCCGCACCGGCCAGAACAGCGAGGCCACGGCTGCAACCAACGAGAGCTGCCTAATAAGACCGGTCAAGCAGGAACTGAAAATCGTAAACCTCTGATTATGGATAATCACAGAGCCTTTCCAACCCCCTAATCCTGGGAGTTGAATCTTTCCTCATGTGGATGAACGAATTTCAGAGAATATCAAACTCGACCGCTATGTTTCTCGTTGTCTGGGTCCTCGCGCTTGCGTCTCGCCCTTCATCGCTCCATCGATGATTCAACCGTTCTTCAAAACTCCGATTTTCCGGTGTAATAACCCGCTCGATGCCGCGCGTGATAAGACGACGCGTCCTGCGGTCCCACAACTTGCACGCGAATGCGGCGAAACTCCGACATCGACGTTCGCTCCGAGGGATAGTAAGCCAGCAAATACTGCGTGCGCAGTTCGTCGCTGATCTGGCGGAAGGCGTCATCGAGTTCTGCCACCGAATTCGCGTAGTAATACTTGCCCCCCATATCTTCCGACAATTGAATCAGAGCATGCTCGCCGCCGGTCTCGCGTCCGGCGCTGTTGGGGATGGGCACCACAATGATGCTGTATACGATGGCTTCCGCTTCTTCGGCCGCTCGCTCCGCCTCTTTGTAGTCAACCCTGCTGACCGTGTCGCCGCCGTCGGTGATCAGCACCATCACTTTGCGTCCTTGTCTGCGGTCGAGCGATCGCGATGCCAGGTAGACAGCGTCGTAAAGCGCCGTGGCTGCGCCCAGGCGGATGTGATCGATGCCTTCGTCGATGCGCCGCAAATCGGCCGTGTAGCCGGTGGCCTGGATAACGTTTTCACTGAACCCAAAAACGGATAGGCCATCGACCGGGCGCATGATGGCGTGGGCAAAGCGCTTGGCTGAAGCTTGCTCCAGCGGGAGGTCATGGCGCGTGCTCAGACTGGTATCGATGGCCAACGCAATCGAGAGCGGCACCGCGGATTCTTTATCGAAGACAGAAATGGTTTGTTCCTTGCCATCTTCCTGAATCACGAAATTATCTTTCTTCAATCCCGCCACCGGCGCGCCGTGAGCGTCAGTAACGGTGACGTACACGTTCACCAGCTTTACATCGACTTTGAGGGTCTCCTCCGGTGGGTTGGCAGGCTGAGTTTGTGATGGCTGCTGCTGCGCGTGGGCAGAGGCGAGCAGCAGTACAAAAAAGATGATGAAGGTAACAGATTTTCTCATTCGCAAGAAGTATACGTGGAGAAGTATACGTAGGTAGAGCCGGCCCAGCCTGCCTCGAGCGAACCGAAGAACCTGCCCCGAGCAAAGTCGAGGGGCCTTGTCCTGAGCAACGTCGAAGGAAACAATCCGCCAAGCAAAGCGAAGCCTCTGCACCCCGCTCACTTAGATGCGTCCGCTCTGCCGGGGCTGCCTCGGTGCCCAGAACTTGGGCGGCAAATCTCGTCAGGAAACCGCTCGCCATCGGCCCAGACCGCGCCGTCTTCGAAATATTCTTTCTTCCAGATGGGTACGGTGCGCTTCAGCGTGTCAATCAGCCATCGGCAGGCCTCGAAAGCGGCCGCGCGGTGGGCGGATGTGACGGCGATCAAGACGCTGGTCTCGCCGATGTCCAGCCGTCCCAACCGGTGCACCAGGGCAACATCGCGAATGGCAAATTGCTTTAAAGCCCGCTCAGCAATCTCTTCCATCTGCTGGAGCGCCATTTCTTCATAGGCTTCATAGTCGAGATAGAGAGTTCTGCGGCCTCGCGTCTGGTTGCGTACTACGCCTTCAAAAACAACCACCGCGCCGTCCTCGCCACGCTTGAGGAGACTGAGCACCGCCTGCGTATCAATCCGATCTCGGACAATTCCTGCTTTCGACAATCCTCCGCTCACCGGCGGCAGAAGAGCGATCTCGTCGGTCGCATTCAAATTCATCTCCTCCGCCGCATACTGCTGGTTCACCGCCACCGCCGACGAATTTAACAACTCTTTCATCCGGGGAAACTCACTCACGCAGCGCGTTAAAACATCCCCCACTACGGCACCATCCGGCATATCAAACTCGGTATTGGCCTTGCCGGCAAGATCTTTTAACACACCGAAAAAGAGAACGCGAACGCGCATGGGAGGGGTCGCCCTACCATGCCAGTTTACCGCGTGCGCTCACTCCGGCGGGAAACCGCGGCCCGGCGGCATCCAACGAGCGGATCCGCGAAGAACGTTTTCGGCATGGTTTCCCGACTAAGACCGTCACTCAAGCCGATGACAGAAAACGCCGATGTAAGTTGACAGGGGTCTCCGTGCATCGGCGTGCGTTTCTTTCCGTGTTCCTTTTCATCTTTGCGGGTGCTCTCTCCGCCCAGGACTTCTCTGGCATTCAGTTCCACGGTTTTGTTACCCAGGGCTTCATGTACAGCACGCATAACAACTACCTGACCATGCAAACCAGTTCTGGCAGCTTGCAGTGGACTGAGGGAGCATTCAGCGGCTCCGATACGCTCAGCGATAACCTCAGGATAGGCATTCAGTTGCATATGTACCAACTGGGACAGCTGGGCGGGCCTAATGTTCACGTCGACTGGGCCTCAGGAGACTATCGCGTCAACGACTACTTGGGATTTCGCGGCGGAAAAGTGAAAACTGTGATGGGACTGTTCAACGATTCCCAGGATGTGGACGCAGTTTTCCTATGGGCTCTTCTGCCGCAGTGTTCTTATCCGGTCGACAACGAAGGGTTCTTCCTCTCGCATCTTGGGGGCGAAGTATACGGTTATT
>JASIKQ010000021.1 GCA_030049565.1 Candidatus Sulfotelmatobacter sp. | reverse complement strand
ACTCATCAATATCCATACACCTGGTCTTTCGATCAATTCGCGTACATTACGGGAGCAAGCGAGATCGCTCTGTTCGGTTGGAAGTATGCTCTTCCACTTGCGGGGCTTCTGTTAATTTGGGCGGTATTGTTTTGCACTCTCGCCCGGCGCGATGGCGCGTTACGTTTGATTTCGAACATTCCCTTTCAGCTTTGGATTTTGCACGCCTTTGCGGCCGCGCTTATGCCTGATCGTGTGCTGCTTCCCCAGTTCGGACGCCCGGTTGGCTATATCGCGCAGCGATTCTCCCTCATGGCCGGCATCATGGCATGCGCTGTACTTTGTGCTGCTCCGGCCCGTCGTGTGGTGAAAACCGCGTTGCCTTGCGTGGCAGTATTGTTCTTCGCTTTTCTTTATCTCGATGACCGAACACTCAACTCCATGGAAAATCAGCTCGAGGCAGCGGTAAGCCGCTTGCCCGCCGGAGCACGCGTGATTACTGAGCTTGAATCGCCGTCGCTGCGCTCACTTTGCCTGTACCACGCTCTTGACCGTGCCTGCATTGGACACTGCTACAGCTATGCGAATTACGAAGCGTCTTCGAGGCAGTTCCGCATCCATGCTTTACCTGGCAATCGCATCGTGCTGAACGATACCGCCGAGGTTGACGCGGTAGCGGACGGCCGCTACCTGGCGCAGCCTGGCGATTTGCCGCTTTATGTCATTTACCCTTGCGGCCTGGCAACCGGTTTCTGCTCGCAACCGCTACAAGCCGGCGGTACTGAGGAAGAGCCAAGATGACTCCAGGACTCAAACTTCTGTCTGATGTCGTATCGCGATTTGCGCTGGCATCGCTTTTGAATGAGAATGCCCCACACCGGCATGAATGAAACCTCATTTCTCGGAACCTGGAGCATCACGCTAATTGAGGCTGAGCTGTTGCTGGCCGCGATGTTTATCTTCCTCAAGCTCTGGCGGGGTGACTGGCCTGTTGTGGGAGCTTCGATTGCTGGTTTCCTCCGTCGATTCTCTCGACGCAAGAATTCGGCTACATTTTCTGTCGGAGCATTGGTGCTGGCTTCGCGTGCGCTCTTGATTCCAATCCTCGGAGTTCCGGCGCCGCATTGGAACGATGAGTTCAGCTTTCTGCTTGCTGCCGACACCTTCGCGCACGCACGACTGACCAATCCGACTCACCCCATGTGGATATATTTTGAGACCTTCCACATCATCCAAAAGCCGACGTACATGTCGATGTACCCGCCCGCCCAAGGACTGGCGCTTGCGGGCGGGCAACTGTTGGGAAACCCATGGATCGGCCAATGGCTGATTACAGGAATCGTGTGCGCAGTGGCGTGTTGGGCTTTGCAGGCATGGCTTCCTGCGGGTTGGGCGCTGCTCGGAGCATCACTGGTGGCTTTGCGCCTTGGAATCCTGAGCTACTGGATGAATAGTTATCTTGTCGGCTCGATTGCGGCTCTCGGCGGCGCGTTAGTTCTGGGGGCGCTGCCGCGGATGCGCAGGCAATCTCGGCCTCGCGACGCCGTTTTGATGGGACTTGGATTAGTCATTCTGGCGAACAGCCGTCCCTACGAGGGATTGATCTATAGCATCCCGTTTGCGCTGGCGCTGGGTTGGTGGCTGATTCGTCAGAAGAAATTATCCACTGGCGCAGTCGTGCTCCGAACTGTCCTGCCATTATTGCTGGTTTTGGCCATCGCGGCCGCGGCGACCGGCTACTACTACTATCGGGTCACGGGAAGCCCGTTCCGCATGACGCAAGAAGTTAATCGCGACACTTATGCGATGGCGCCTTATTTTCTCTGGCGCACGCCCAGGCCGGAACGTGACTACCATAATCAGGTCATGCGCGACTACTACGAGTGGGAGATGCGCGCTTTCAACAAAAGTCATACCTGGACGGGATTCTTGCGAAGCAGTGCAGTGAAATTCCGCCAATGGTGGCAGTTGTATCTGGGACCATCTTTGACATTGCCACTACTTGCATTGCCCTGGAGCCTGCGCGATCGCAGAATGAGACTGCCACTGTTGATACTGGCATGCATGCTTCTAGGCTGCTCAGTTCAAACTTGGACGCTACCTCACTACTTCGCGCCCGCAATAACCGTGCTGTATCTGGTCGTCGTGCAATGCATGCGTCATCTTTGGCATTGGCGCCGCCGAGGCCGCGCTGTGGGACCTGCCCTCGTCTTTGTCACTCCGCTGGTGCTTTGCGGTCTAATCATTTTGCGGGTTGGAGCAGTCGTGGCTGGAATTCAGATCGAGCCAAGATGGCCGCGCGGTAACCTTGAGCGGGTGGCAGTCCTGCACAAGCTTTCGACCATGCCGGGAAAACAACTTGTACTTGTCAGCTATGGGCCACATCACGATCCCGACTGGGAGTGGGTCTGGAATCGCGCTGACATCGACAGCTCCAAGATTGTGTGGGCGCGCGACATGGGCGACCAAGACAACCGGCTGTTGCTCAATTATTTCAACTACCGCCACGTATGGCGCATGAATGGCGACGCCTCGCATCCCGTGCTCCAACCGTGTTGCGATCAACGAGAGTCGAAGTGAATAGTTCGCGCCTGTGGGGAATTACATCGAGCTCAGCGATAATGCGATGTGGAAGTGATGGCCGCCCAGTATATCGTGCAGGGCTTGGGCCTTCCCTTTTATTTCATTTATGGCTGTGGCCGCGATACCGGGGAGTTCTGTCCGCGTTCGCTGCGCGGCGACACCGCTTTTCCATAATGATCTCTTCATCGGCAGCGCAAATTTTTATGGAACTTAAGCCCGACCAATGAGAACCCGCATCTGGCTGATTGTAAGTTTGCTTGCCGGCGCGATCTCGTGCCTTTACATGGCGAGAGTTCTGCTGCCGTGGGAGTACTCCTTCAACATTACGCACGGCCCACTCAAAGCCAACTTGGGCGACCTCTACCCTCGCTGGGTTGGCACACGCGAATTGCTTCTCCATGGTCGCAATCCTTATGGGCCGGAAGTAACGCACGAAATCCAAATAGGCTTTTATGGACACGCGATCGCGCAGCGCTACGATCAGCCCGGAGTAGTGCCCATGGACGAACAACGATTTGTCTACCCCATCTATGTTGTGTTCCTCATGGCTGCAACGGTTCCCATCGATTTTGCAACTGTGCACACATGGGCGCCGATTGTTTTCGCATCGCTGATTGCAGCCAGCGTGCTTCTATGGATGGCATTTTTGCGCTGGCGTCCACCCCCAAGTCTGGCCATCGCGATCGTTATGTTTGTTCTCGCCAGCCCACAAGTGATGCAGGGCTTGCGGCTGTGTCAGCTTGGCATGTTCGTGGCCTTTCTGCTCGCCGCGGGGGCATGGTGTGTCAGGCGAAATTCGCTGGGACTGGCCGGCATTCTGTTCGCGGTATCGACAATCAAGCCGCAAATGGTCTTGCTGCCGCTGGCTTGGTTCTTGCTCTGGGGATTGGGGGAGTGGCGTAAGCGCTGGCGTCTGCTGGTTGGATTCGCTGCCGCCCTTGCCTTGTTGATCAGCCTCGGCGAGTTCATGGTACCAGGATGGATCGGCTACTTCATCGATGGGGTCCGTGCGTATCAGAGATATGCATATGTCCCCATGAGCTCGCTGCTATGGCTGATTTTCGGCAATGCGATCGGCAAACTCTTGTCGCTGGCCGTCGTCGCCGGCATGTTGTTCTTAGGTTGGCGCAGCCGTCACTCCGACCCTGCTTCCGATGAGTTTGCTCGCATTTCTGCGATGTTTTTCGTAGGCGCCACCATCGTGCTTCCGTTGATGACCCCGTTCAATCAGGTTCTGTTACTGCTCCCGGTCATGATGATCCTCCGCGACTGGGATAATCTGGCGCGCATCCCTCGCAGTATTTTCGCGATTGTCGTTGCCTGGCCCTGGCCGGCCTCCCTGGTCTTAGCGATCCATCGTCCAGATCTGAACTCAATGCGCCGCACGCCGCTGCTGCCATCAGCGCTGGTACTCTTGCTGCCGCTGATCGTAGCGTTGCTGTGCCTGCCAAAAGCGAGCCGTTTCCCTTACCTGCTTTCACGAACGGCGGGTGATTGATTTTGCAGAGCCGCTAATGATCCGTTTTCGAGTTTTGCAGACGTTCTTTGCGGATTTTTACGGTTCAGCGTCTTTGCATTCGCTGCAAAAAAAACGATCAGTATTAGCGGCAGGGAGTCATTGCGCGCCGAACAAAAACTTTAGCGCTTCCGGAAACCGTTGTGCCCAGGCGGCCTCGCTGTGCCCGGCGTCCTCCTTGGTGACCAGCCGCAGCCGTTTCTCGCTGAGCACGACGCGGCGCATGATGGCCGCCAGCTCGCGCACATCGTCGACCACACTGCGGCTGCGCTCCGCACCTCCCGCCTCGGCAGTTCCTACTGCCAAAAAGATTCGCTCCGGCCAGATTCTCACCGCTCGGCTTTCCTTGATGAGCTGCCGGTTCGAAACCCACAGCGAAGGGCTTTCCAAGAGCAGCCGGCCAACTTCGCCCGGGCGCGCGATAACCGTGTAGAGTGCAATCAAAGCTCCGAGAGACGATCCGCCGAGTCCTGTATTCTCTGCCCCGGTTGCTACGCGGTAATCTCTCTCCACAAACGGCATCACTTCTGCGAATAGAAAATCGGGATAAAGCGTTCCTTGTACTCGCCACATCACGGGTTGCATGGAGCGATGCGGCATGTATTCGCGCAAACGGTTTTTGCCGGCATTGTCGATGCCGACGATAATCATCGGCGGCACCACGTCTTCGCGCACCAGGCGGTCGGCGGTTTCGTCAACTCCCCACTCAACGCCGGTGAATGAAGCTGACGCTTCAAATAAATTCTGTCCATCGTTTAAGTAGAAAACGGGATAACGCCTTTCGGCATTCGAGGGATCGTCATAGCCTGGCGGAAGCCAAACTCGCAGGAATCGCTGATTGCGAAAAATCCGGCTGCGAAACTCGTGCAGTCGCAGATCACCCGTGGCGCCAGTCGCGCGGATGGACCGCGCGGTTGCAATCGCACCATTTGTTGTTTTCGGGATTCTTCCCATCGAAGGAAATTTTGGATCAGAACCTTAACTGCGCACCTTCACGGCGCCCGCAAGAACGGCGATCGCCGCAATCAGTCCCAGCGAAGTCAGACACAGGATGCACCACGTATCCAAAACATATCCTTCGACGTAGGTCAGGTACAGTGCGAATGCCAGACCAGCGACAGCCGCCACCAGCAATCGGACCGATGTCCCCACGCTTGACCGATAAATGGTCGCCAGCACCAGCAGCATGCCGTAGCCCACAACGCCAATCCCCGCCACCGGAATCCCCATCACCCGCGAATACTCGCTGCGATTCACGATGTCACAATCGAACTTCTGTCCCAGGTCACAGAAACTCGTGGCCGATCTGGCATAGTGCCGCTGCAATGAAATAG
>JASIKQ010000216.1 GCA_030049565.1 Candidatus Sulfotelmatobacter sp. | reverse complement strand
TGAACGTAGGGTTCTTTCTCAACTGACGCAGCGCATAACGAAGATCCTGGATCAGGCCGTTCATCGCGATCGAAGCCTCCTACTCGTACCGCAGCGCCACCATGGGATCGACCTTGGCCGCGCGGCGGGCTGGGAAATAACTTGCGGCAATCGCCACCAGGATCACCGCGACCGAGCTGCCAAAAAGCGCGATCGCATCGGTTGGCTTTACCCCATAGAGCTGGTTCGATAGCAGCCGCATCACTCCCAGCGAAGCCACGAGCCCCAGGCACGTGCCGACTGCGGCAAGCTTGATCCCCTGACCAAGCACCATGCGCAGCACCTTTCGACCTTCGGCGCCCAGCGCCATGCGGACGCCGATTTCGTGCTGCCGCTTGCTAACGACATAGGCGATGACCCCATAGAGTCCGATCGCCGCCAGAAGCATTCCGAGTGCACCCAGTCCCGCCATGAAGCTTGCAGCCACCTGGTCTTGCCAAAAAGCCTGCTGCATCAGGTAGTGCATCGTGCGCACTCGGACGGGCACCTGTTGATCCAGACTCAGGATCTCGCTTCGTATCGTCGCTGCCATGGCCTGCGGACTGCGTGTCGTGTCCGCAATGATTGTTGCCTCCATCGCCGGCTGCTGCGAAAACGGGACGTAAATATATGGCTCAGGAGCTTCATGTATGTCTTTGATCTTGGCGTCTTCGACCACGCCCACGATCTGGCAGTCCTTGCCCTCGACCACTATGTGTTGATCAAGGGCGTCCGTGACGGGCCAGAAGCGGCGGGCCATGGTCTGACTGATGACAGCCACCTTGGAACCGGAATGCGTATCTGCCGTCGTAAAGTCGCGACCCTCAAGAACGCGGGTGCCCATCGTCCGGAAGTACTCCAGGCTGACGCTATTAAACTTGATGGGAATGTTTGGCTGCCCTTGCGGCAGTTCGACGCCTGGGATTGAAACGCGCAGTTCGGCGCCTTCACCGAAATCTGAGAGCAGCACGCGGCGGGCAAAGCTTACCTGCGTGACTCCTGAGAGTCCAGATACCCGCTCGCGGACCTGCTCGAAGTATGACCAGCTATGCTCAGCGTCGTAGCCGGCAACGTTTGGGCTAAGGTCAAGGAAGATCAAGTTTTTGTGCTTGTTAAATCCCAGGTTGAGCCCACGGCTGTAAAGCAGACTTTGCACCAACAGGCCCGACGCTGTGAGTAACACTACAGATAATGCAATCTCGCCCAGCACCAGGGCGTTGCGCGCTGCGAAGCGCCGTAGCGAGCGGCCGGCAACAGGTTCCTCGCCCTTGAGTGCCGGCACAAGGTTGTACCTGGATGCTTGCAGTGCCGGCGCTAAGCCAAATACGATCGTCGCCAGCATAGAGACGACTGCCGTAAAAGCGATGACCGACGCATCCAGGCGCAAATCCAGGCCTTGTTCAACCTCTGCTGGCGGCATCAATGCGGGTTGCAGAGTGAAGAGCCAAACAGCCAGGAGCAGTCCGAGCGCTGCCCCAGCCAGCGCAAGCAGCGAGCTTTCGGTCAGCAATTGCCGGACTAAGCGGATGCGTCCGGCACCGATCGCCAGCCGGACGGCAATCTCTCGACGTCGCGTTTCGGCGCGTGCCAGAATCAACCCCGCCACGTTGGCGCAGCAAATGAGCAGGACCAGCCCAACCGCCGTCATGACAAGAACCGTTGGCAACGCTACATTGCGCAGACGCTCGCGCTCGGAAACCAGTGTGATGTCTCTCGCTTTATCCACGGCCGGATAGGTTTCGGCCAGGCGGCGCCCGATGACGCCGAGCTCAACCTGCACCTGTTCAGGCGTCGCCTCCGGCCGCAACCGCCCGACCAGCTCGAAGTCGCGATTGTTCCGGTCATCAAGCGCTTCCTTCTTCTCGTCGGCTGTGGCCAGGAGCCACAGGTTTGTGGGCACTTCCGGGTCGAGACCGTGAAAATGGGGAGGAGCAATACCAATGACCGTGTAGCTTTTGCCCGTAAGCCAGACCTGCTTTCTAACGAGTAAGGGATCACTGTTGAAGGCACGGTGCCAAAACGAGTCGCTAATGATCACGGCAGGTTCACTGGCAGCGTGGGGCTCCGACGAGAACGTACGGCCAAGCTGGACATCGACGCCGAGGACGGCAAAATAGTTGGAAGAGATGAGTTCGTCCAGCACGAACTGTGAGGCCGTTCCCACGCGCATTATTTTCACGTGACGCGAATAGGCGAGGATTCCTTCCAGCGACTTGCTTTGCTCAGAGAGATCGCGGTAGTCAGCATAGGAAAAATATTCGTCCCTGCCCTGGGGCGTCCTCGCGACAATCTTTGCCAGCCGCTTCGGCTCATTTGCCGGCCAGGGGCGCAGAAACAGCGCTTCCACGACACTGAAAATCGCGGTGTTGACGCCAATCCCCAGAGCCAAGGTCAGCACAGTGACCGTGGTGAAGCCCGGGCTCTTGCGCAGTTGCCGCAGCGCGTAGCGAAGGTCTTGGAGCAGTCCAGTCATGCCTGTACTTCCGCCATCAGCTTTTTCAGTTCTTCTTCGGCAACAACCTTGCCATCAAAAAGATGAATCTCTCTCTGCGCGTGCTTGGCGAAGCGCGGATCGTGCGTCACCATGCAGATGGTTGCTCCCTCTTTGTGCAGATTCGCCAACAACTCCATGACAGCTTCGCCGTTGCGCGAATCGAGGTTTCCCGTAGGCTCGTCGGCGAGAAGAATCGACGGATGTCCGGCGAGCGCCCGGGCGACAGCCACACGCTGCTGCTGGCCACCGGAGAGTTGCGATGGGTAGTGCTTGAGGCGGTGAGCCATACCCACGCGCTCCAGGGCTTCCATTACACGTTTCTTACGGTCGGCCGAAGGCATCCGCTGCCGGTAGGTCAACGGCAGTTCGACGTTCTCGTAAACCGTCAGATCGCCGATCAAGTTAAAACTCTGAAAAATGAATCCGATTTCCTGATTGCGAATGCGGGCGCGCTCGGCAAAATCCAGGTTCTCGACTGGCTTGCTGTTGAGGAAGTAGCGGCCGGCAGTGGGCGTGTCAAGCAATCCGATGATGGAGAGCAATGTGGACTTCCCACAGCCCGATGGGCCTGACATGGCTACGTATTCGCCCTTGCTTATACAAAGGTGGACGCCGGAGAGCGCGTGCGTCTCGATCTCATCGGTATAGAAAACCTTCGTCAAATCGGTGATCTGGATTAAGGGTTGGCCGGCTTCTGTCATAAGTCTCCGTTTTTAATGTCTCTAATCTTGCAGACGAATGCGATCGGTGTTGTCCCAACGGGACATGTCGGAGAGCACGACGGTGTCGCCTTCGTGCAATCCCTCCAGAACCTGAATCGAATTCACCGAAGCTCGCCCGACCTTCACGGGAACGCGAATCGCATCGTGACCGTTCGCCTCGAGCTTGAAAAGGCTGATCGTGCTGTTTTCCTGGCCAAAGGCCGGGCGCCCGACATACAAAACATTGTCCAGGCGTTCCAGATCGATCGTGCCGTCTACGCTCAGGTCCGGCCGCGCCCCCTTTGGCAATTCGCCTGTCAGTTTGACGTCGACGGTGACCGTACCGTTTTGTACTGACGGATCAACTCTCATCACTACGCCTGGAATGACGCCGTTATGCGTGTCGATCGATGACGGCTCGCCGATCTGCACGTCACGGGCCTGCGTCTCGGCAACCTTCACTTCCGCCATCAGGTGATTGGGTTGTACCACCTTAGCCAGCATCGTTCCGGGAAGGACGTGCTCGCCCACGTGCAGCGGCAGTTCCACTAAGACCCCGTCGATTCCGGCGCGGACTTTCAGCGCATCTAGCTGTTTTTGTTTCAGCTCGGCCAGAACGCGCATCTGGTCAACCTTGGCCTGCTGCTCGGCAAGTTGCGCCTCAATGGCTTTCTGGGTGCTTGCGAGACTCTGCTCTTCCAGGCTGTTGCGGGTGGTGAGTTCGTCCGACTTGCCCTTGGAAGCCTTGTAGGCAAGGCCCGAAATTACGCCGAGATCGTAAAGAGCCTTGTCAGTTTGCGACTGGAGTTGCGCCTGGTTGTAGTCTGCTGTGACGGTCGCCGCGCCCGCCTTTTGGTTCATCAAATCGCTTTCCAGCTTCATGCGCTGGCTCTGATATTCCGCCTCCGCCGCCTTCCATTGGAGTTGAGCATCTACGGCAGCCTGCTCTACTTGTGGATTGCTCATTTCTAAGAGGATGGTGTCAGCCTTCACCAGCGAACCGGGCAGCATGCGAATGCGCA
>JASIKQ010000215.1 GCA_030049565.1 Candidatus Sulfotelmatobacter sp. | reverse complement strand
CGCGGCGGAATTCCGGGTGCCCCGGGTGCGTGACTAACAGGCGAACCAATCATCGAGTCTCGAGTCCTCTACTCTAATTCACGCCCCACAAAGTTCAGTTCGCGACAGCTTCTTCGCGACCTGGGCGGCATTCTCGCGCACTTCGCGGCCAATCTTTTTCCCGGCAGCGCGAAAGAATTCCAAAGCAACGAGATCGCGCCCGGCAGTTTTTACAAAGCCTTCACAAATCAGAAGCGCACGGCGGCGATTGGTTGCATCCAACTGAAAAGCGCACAGATTAAATATGCACTAGGAATCTTGCGCGTCCCCAAGAATAGAGGATAATAAATAGATTCGCCCAGAGGCCCATGGCGCTGCCCGCCCATCCAAAACGCTTATTGACCGTGGCTATCCTAACAGGCTTGAGCCTCTGTCTCGCCGCGCACGCCGCGCCAGCCGATATCGATGTAAACACTGCTCTCGACCGTGGCTTTTCCGGCCTTTACAATCTGGATTTCTCCGCCGCGCAAAAAGATTTTTCTTCTTACCAGACACAGCATCCTGATGACCCGATCGGGCCGGTCAGCGAGGCCGCAGGATTTCTCTTCTCCGAGTTCAACCGCCTGGGCGTGCTCGAAATGCAGTTTTTCGATAGCGACGCGGCCTTCGCCGCACGCTCAAAACTCAGCCCCGATCCAATTCTCAAAGATCGTTTTCAGGCAGCGATCGATCACGCCCAAGCGCTCGCCCGCGCTCGCCTCAACCGAGATGCCAAAGACCGCGATGCGCTATTCGCTCTCACTCTGGCCAACGGTCTCGAAGCCGACTACGCCGCCTTGATCGAGAAACACAATCTCGCTTCCTTGCATTACACAAAAGAAGCGACCACCTGGGCGCAGCAGCTTCTCGCCATCTGCAACGACTGCGCCGATGCCCTCGTCGCCACCGGATTCAGCAAGTACATCATCGGCAGCATGTCTGCGCCCGTGCGCTGGCTGCTCCACATGGGTGGATTGGCGGGAAACAAGCAAGCCGGCATCGCCGATCTCCAGACCACCGCTGCGCACGGCCACTACCTCGCCCCATTCGCTCGTGTGCTGCTGGCTATCGCTTATGTTCGCGACAAGGATAAAGGCCGCGCCCTCGAAGTTCTGAACGGATTGCGCTCCCAATTCCCCGGCAACACTCTTTTCCCCCGCGAAATAGCCCGCCTGCAAGCCGCCCACTAAAGTTGGAAAAGAGTCCGCGACCCATTCACTGGAAATTTACCCGCCTGTAACCATTCTGTAACACTCCGCCCTTAGAAACAAAAATATATACTTCGCACGAAAGGACTCTTCCACCATGCGTCGACTAGCCCTGCTGTTGTGCGCAATCGTCGTCCTCGCCTCCTGTAATCAATCTGAGAAACCCGCCGCTGCCCCTCAAGCCGCTCTCAACGCGGCGGGCGCCACCTTCCCGTACCCGATGTATTCGAAGTGGTTTAGCGAATATCACAATTTGCATCCAGATGTTTCCATCAACTATCAATCCATTGGCAGCGGCGGAGGCATTCGCCAAGTCACCGAAGGAACCGTTGACTTCGGCGCTAGCGACATGCCCATGACCGACGCACAGCTCGCCGAAGCCCAATCCAAGCTCAACACCAAAGTTCTCAACCTTCCCACCGTGCTCGGCGCGGTGGTACCTGCCTACAACATTCCCGGCGTTAGCGGAGAAGTTAACTTCACCCCCGAAGCTCTGGCCGGAATTTATCTGGGAAAAATCACCAAGTGGAACGACAAAGCCATTACCAACGCCAATCCCAAGGTCAACTTTCCCGATAAGCCCATAATCGTGGTTCACCGGTCCGATGGCAGCGGCACCACGTTCATCTGGACCGACTATCTCTCCAAAGTCAGCCCCGAGTGGAAGAACAAGGTCGGCAGCGGCACGTCCGTCCAGTGGCCGGTCGGGCTTGGCGGCAAAGGCAACGAGCAAGTCGCGGGCGTAGTTCGCCAGGAGCAGGGTGCCATCGGCTACATCGAACTCATCTATGCCCTGCAAAACAATATCGCCTATGGCAGCGTGCGCAACTCCGCCGGCAATTTCCTAAAAGCCTCGCTGGATGGCGTGACCGCGGCGGCCGCCTCCGCTCCCAACATGCCCGATGATTTCCGCGTCTCCATCACGAACCCTCCGGGCAAAGATGCCTATCCGATTTCCAGCTTTACCTGGATGCTGATTCCCCAGCAATCCAAAGATCCCGCCAAAGGCAAAATGATCGCCGACTTTCTTAACTGGATGGTCACCGATGGCCAGAAAATGACCACGGCACTAAGTTACGCGCCACTCCCTGACGTAGTTGCCCAGAAAGAGCAGGAGGCGATCAAGACCGTTCACTAGACTCAGATCGGTTGGCGCTTCGCGATTCTCATCCGGCGCGTTCTTTGCGCGCAGGGCCTGCCCTGAGCTTGTCGAAGGGGCGGGAACATTCCTGCACTGGGTTACGTTCTGACGACATACGCGAGCGCCTATTTGCTGGGGATTCGCAGATCGTGCCCGGTCATCTCCTTAGGTTCATCGATGCCCAGGATTCCGAGGATGGTGGGAGAGATGTCGCGCAGCGAGCCATTGGCTTTGAGGGTATAGAGCTTCGCATCTTCTGCGACAACGATGAACGGCACAGGATTCGTGGTATGCGCCGTATGCGGACCCCCCGTAGCCGGATCAATCATCATTTCCGCGTTGCCATGATCGGCGGTGATGAGCATCGCCCCGGCTTTCGCGCGAACCGCGCTTTCAATGCGGCCAAGGCAAGCATCGACGGTTTCCACGGCCTTCACGGTAGGCTCGATTTTCCCCGAATGCCCAACCATGTCTGCGTTTGCGAAGTTCACGATGATCACATCGAATATGCCATCTTCCGTAGCCTTCACGACGGCATCGGCAATGCCCGCGGCACTCATTTCCGGCTTCAAGTCGTAGGTCGCGACTTTGGGTGAAGGCACGAGTATGCGGTCTTCGCCCGGAAACGGCTGCTCGACGCCACCGTTGAAAAAATACGTTACGTGCGCATACTTCTCTGTTTCCGCCACGCGCAGGTTGCGCATATGGAGATTGCCCATCACATTCGCCAGAATGTTCGTCATTGACTCCGGAGGAATTACGATCGGCAACGAAAAGTTCTTGTCGTACCGCGTCATGCAAACGTAGTGCAGATTTTGCGGAACGCGCTTGCGCGGCATCGCTGCATCGAGATCGGCCGCGCCGGGCAGATCGCTGCCGCCTTGCGCATTCAGTCCGCTGTTGCGGGCGAGCGCGCGCGTGATTTGCCGCACGCGGTCGGCGCGAAAGTTAAAGCAGATGCAGGCGTCATCATCGCGGATGGTCGCCAGCGGCTGGCCGGATTTGTCGCTGCAGACAAATGGCACGACAAATTCGTCGGTCACGCCTTTGTTATACGAATCTTTCATTCCCTGCACAGGATCGGCGCACTTGCCGCCTTCGGCGTCAGCAAAAACCATGGCGTTGTAGGCTTTGGCAATGCGCTCCCAGCGGCGGTCGCGGTCCATGGCGTAGTAGCGGCCATTCACTGTTGCAATACGGCCGCAGTTGTATTCGCGCATTTTCTGCTGAAGTTGTTCAAGATAGCCTGCGCCATTGGTGGGCAGCGTATCGCGGCCATCCATGAAGGCGTGAACGAACACGCGCTCCAGGCCTTGCTGCTTAGCCATTTTGAGCAGGGCATAAAGATGCGCTTGCTGCGAGTGCACGCCGCCGTCAGAAACCAGCCCAAACAGATGCAGCCTGCGCTCCCCGGCGCGCGCATGTTTCATGGCGGCCAGCAGCACAGGGTGCGAAAAAAATTCGCCATTCTGAATCATCAGATCGATGCGCGTGATATCCATGTGAACAATGCGGCCCGCGCCAATGTTGAGATGCCCAACCTCACTATTGCCCATCTGACCCTCAGGCAGGCCAACGAACGGACCACTGGTCTGAATCAGCGTATTGGGATACTCGCGCAGCAGCCGGTCATACGTCGGCTTGCGCGCCAGCGCAATGGCGTTGGCCTTGGTTTCGGCGCGGTATCCCCAGCCGTCGAGAATAACGAGGATAAGAGGTTTAGGACGCAAGTTAGCTCCTGGCTGCTGGCTTCTAGCTCTTAGTTTTGAGAATGCAGGTCGTACTTCGCAATGTTTCTTACCCTCGATAGACTATACAACCGCCCGCACGCCCGAATCAGGCCGAGCATTTATACTGTCCTCCCGGAGAAACCCATGCCAATTAGCGAACTCTTACTTCCCGAATTCGACGCCGAAATGAAAACCACCCGCACTATGCTGGAGCGTGTGCCGTTCGACAAAAAGGATTTCGCGCCGCATGCGAAGTCGATGACGCTCGAAAAGCTGGCGCCGCATGTGGCCGAGCTGCCGGGGTTTGGTTTGACTATCCTGACGACTCCCGGCCTGGATTTTGGCAGTGGACGGACTTTTACGCGGCCGCCATTTGAAAAAGATGGATTGCTCAAGTTCTTCGACGAAGGCGCAGGCAAAGTTCGGGCCACTCTAAGCGGCGTGCCGGATTCGGCATGGACCGAGAACTGGAGCCTTACGTTTCAGGGTAAGCCGCTCTTCAGCGGGCAAAGGTTTCTCGCCTATCGGCAGATGTTTTTGAACCATCTGGTGCATCACCGCGCCCAGTTGGGGGTTTATCTCCGCATGAATGACAGGCCGCTGCCGGCGACGTACGGGCCGAGCGCGGATGACAGGATGGGCTTCTGAGGGGCGATTTATCGTGCGAATGGATCCTCGGCCAGCTTCGCTCGTTTCGAGAAAAGATTCTCTTTTCCGCAGACCACATCCTGGGCAAACAAGAAAGTAAAGGCCTTCACGATCTACCCGCGATACTTCAGTGCTTTCAACCCCAAAAACCTGGCCGAGTCCCCCAACTCGCTCTCAATCCGCAACAACTGGTTGTACTTGGCGATGCGATCCGTGCGCGAAGCAGACCCGGTTTTGATCTGCCCTGCTCCAGTCGCCACGGCCAGGTCAGCGATAAATGTATCTTCCGTCTCGCCGGAACGATGCGAAATCACCGATGTGTAGCCATTGCGCCGCGCCAGGTCGATCGCATCCAGCGTTTCGCTGACTGTCCCGATCTGATTCACTTTGATCAGAATCGAATTCGCCACGCCCTTGTCGATGCCTTCTTGGAGAAATTGAATGTTAGTGACGAAGATATCGTCGCCAACAAGTTGAATTTTCCCGCCCAGTTCTTTGGTCAAATTCTGCCAGCCGTCCCAATCTTCTTCCGACAGTCCATCTTCCAGCGAAACGATTGGATAATCGTTCACCCACTTCGCCCAGAACTTCACCATCTCATCGGAACTCTTGCTCGATTTGTCCGACTTCTTAAACACATACTTGCCATCCTGATAAAACTCGCTGGCCGCCGGATCGAGCGCGATGGCGATATCTTCTCCGGGTTTGTAGCCTGCCTGCTGAATCGCTTCCAGCACAACATCAATCGCTTCGACGTTCGACTTCACCGAAGGCGCGAATCCGCCTTCGTCGCCGACGGCGGTGTTGTAGCCGCGTTTCTTGAGCACGCCCTTTAACGTATGAAATACTTCCACGCCCCAGCGTAGCGCCTCTGAGAACGAAGGCGCGCCCACCGGCATCACCATAAACTCCTGAAAGTCGACATTATTGTCGGCGTGCGCCCCGCCGTTGAGAATGTTCATCATGGGAACGGGCAGCACATTTGCTCCCGCCCCGCCGAGATAGCGGTATAGCGGCAGACCGTATTCCGCCGCCGCCGCCCGCGCCGCCGCCATCGAGACAGAAAGAATTGCGTTCGCGCCCAGGCGGCCTTTGTTCTCGGTGCCATCCAGTTCGATCATCTTCTGATCGAGCCCACGCTGATCGGCGGCATCCCAATTCGCCAGCGTGTCCGCAATCTCGCCGTTAACGTTCTCCACGGCCTTGAGCACTCCTTTACCGAGAAAGCGAGTATTGTCGCCGTCGCGCAGTTCCACCGCCTCATGCTCACCGGTCGACGCTCCGCTGGGAACAATCGCCCGCCCAACCGTCCCGCTGGCCAATTGCATTTCTGCTTCGACCGTAGGATTGCCGCGCGAATCCAGCACCTCGCGCGCAAAAATCGCACTGATATTAGTCATATTGCAGCACCGTCCTTAAAATCTATGGCGCACTCTTGAGAAACTCTCGATTATATCGGAGGGCGATCATAAGGAAGGAGGATCGGCGGAGTAGGCACTGAATTAGATCAGTACCGCGCAGTATGAGAGCGTTTTAATTCGGATATTTCCTGGTTTGAATCGTAATGGTGTCCAAAACCCGCCTGGACAACCGCCCGCACCCCAACCGGAATCGAAAAGACTGTAAAACCAATCATTGGCGGAGCCTCCGAGGGCACGGAGAAATTCGGGAGGAGAACGCAATGTTCTCATGAGTTTTGGGCGCCCTCTGCGTTCTCTGCGGTGAATGTTTTTATAGTCGTTGAGGTGGGCTGGCGTTCTTCCTCCAGTTATCTTCGCTGGTTCCATGGTGTCGGCCGAATATTGTTCCAGCCACGTACCTGGTCTAGAGTCGAAAGCAATAGTTTCGGGTTCTAATGGTTGAAAGCCCGAGGAGGACGTATGAAGAAGTACGCGCTTCTACCCTGCATCCTGCTGCTGGCCGCAATCTGTGCCGCACAAAGCGCTTCGCCTGTGCCCGCCGGCACCGCGCTGATGGTGAAACTCGAGACCACTCTCGCAACCTTCAGTAATCGCCCGGGAGATCCTTTCCGCGGCAGCCTGACGCAAGCTGTCGTGGTCAACGGCAGAACCATAATTCCCGCAGGCGCCGCTATCGAAGGCCGCGTCACCAAAGTTTCCGAGCCGCGCCGCATCTCGGGCAAGCCTACGATCGGCATTCTGCCGGAAGCGCTGATAATGCCGAACGGCGAGCGTCTCTTTCTGGATGCTACGCTTGTCGATACCAACCTCGGTCGCGGCACCGACGTCGACCGGGAAGGACAGTTCAAAGGCTCGGGTCATGACCGCCGCGATCAAGTTGAAACCGGCGGCAGCGCTGCCGGAGGCATGGTGATCGGCGGCCTTGTGGGCGGCCCCGTCGGAGTGCTCGTCGGCGGCGTTGTAGGCGCCAGCTCCAGCGGAGTTTACTGGCTTAGCAAGCATCGCTCGGCTACCTTGCCCGCTGGTACCGAGCTCACGCTTGAACTGAATCGCCCGCTTCAAATGACCACCTCAGTTGCGAGCGCGGGACAGTGAACCATTAGGTTCTTGTTAAGCCGGAGGCTTGCGCCTCCGGCCTTTTCTTTCGTTGGCCGACGCACGGTTGTTTACATCCCCGCTCCCATCTCGGCTTCGCTCAGCAATTCCAGTTCAATCCACCCTTCCACTGGCAACGCGTCCACGGGCAGGCGATTATGCCAGAGACTGAACCGCAGCTTCACTTGCCGGGTCGGTGCAATCGTGGTCACCATCGGTTTCTGTTGACTCTGCGGGCTCATGGGCGAAGCCAGCAGCCACGCCAGAGGCAGTCGAAATTCAAAGCTGCGCAGCAGAGCCACGCGCGCTTCTTGCTGTTGTTGCTTCGGAGAAACCTGCCGCAACGCTACCGACAGCTCTTCCCTCCCATCGACCTTCCACTCCACCAGCTTTCGCTCTTCCACCTTCGCATCCAGCCGCAAGGCCCGGCGCGGGTGCGTTTCCCCAATTGCCCACGCTTCCAGATTCACCACCAGATCACATTCAATATCCGGCACCGCCCCCGCAAAATCCAGACGACCGTAAACATATTCGCTGTCGATTCCCGCATATACCGAATCGAGCAGGAATTGTTTTCCATGCATCGCCCCAGCGCGCTGATCGGCACGGAACATGGCCGCGCCCATCCACTCGAAGTAACGAATTTTGTCGCCTGTGATGCGGGGGTGAATGTAGGCCGTCTGCGGCGCAAACTCCGGCCGCACTTCGCCCGCGGTAATCGGCTGCGCCAGAGAATCGGGCGGCATCGCTCCCAGAGCTTGATACACGTTCGAAAGGTGTTTGCGATAGAGTTCGTCGAAGTCGCGGTCGTTAGCCGAATGGTGTTCCGGACCATACCACCAGTTCCAGTCGCTGCCCTCGGCAATTAGAATTTCTTCAAAAGCCAGTTTCCGCGCCGCCTCGCTGGCGCGCGCCGAATTCTGCGCATAAAATTCGCGCGCATGATACAGGTAGTCCCAGGCACGATTGTCTTCGGGCGGGCCGACCCACACGTTGAAGTTCGCATTGATCCATGATCCCGGCACTAGCGAACGCAAAGGAGAAATGTTGCGATCGCGGGCAATAGTTTCCGCGATGGTTAAAGACTCCAAACCGGGTTCGCGCTGCACCGCGTCGTAAAATCGCCGCAGGAATTCACGTCCTGACTTTGGGTAATACTCCCACGCATTCTCCCCATCCAGAATGATCGACACCACCGCATCCCGCCCCTGCGCTAACACTGGTTGAGCCGCTTCCTTGATATTGCGCAGCAAATGTTCGGCTGCTTCCGCGGGATTCATCCCCGAATAAACGAAACCGATCAAATCCGAGATCGTGTGATCGCGAAAAACGAGGTGCATGGAAGTCGCGCCGTTCTCGTAGCGGTGAACACTGTAGAGGCGCCGCGCCAGATCGGCTGGCAGGCGTCCGTTGCCGTCGCGCGCGAAAAATACGCCAGCGCTGCGGCCAAGCACGCCCTCATCAGTGGCCATCCATTTGATCCCAAGGCCGTGCGCAATCGCCAGCACCTCTTCGGAAACGCTGCCCTCCGACGGCCAGATGCCTTGGGGTCGAACTCCAAAAACCTGCTGATGAAGGGTGAGCGCCCGCAGTAGCTGTTCGCGCGCATCTTCGGGGTGGCGAAATCGATTCTGCGGCACAGGAAGCCCCGGCGCTGAAATCGCGCCAGCATTGGTGTCGCAGACCAGCGGAAGAATAGGATGGTAGAACGGCGTCGCCGAAATCTCGATCGATCCTTTCTTCGCCGCGCCCGCATACGCAGGCAACACTTTTGCCAGCAATTCGCGCTCGCGGGCAATCACAAAAGTTTGATCATCGAGGGAGTAATTACGCTCTTTTCTGATGAGCGTCGCGACCTCTTTGTCTTCCAGAAAAAATTCGTCGAACCATGCCATCTGCGACAGTACCTGCAAGTCGGTGAAATCGCGCGCCAAAAAGTATCTCTCGGCCTTCTCCGGCGAAAAGCCATGTTCACGATAACGCTCATATAACTCGCGGTAACGCGGGTATCGCCCAATCACATTCACGGGGTTCGCCTGAAAAAGATATTGCAGGGCAAAAAGCCGCTCTTTTTGCGTGAGGTCGTTTGCGGGCTTCGCCGCTACATTTAAGAAAGGATCCTGCGCCGTACCCGCGACATAATCCTGAATCTGCGTGATCAGCGAGGGAACCAGATTGAAATTCTGGTGAATGTTGGGGAACTCATCGAGCAGCTTCACCATGCCGTAATAGTCCTTGAGCGCGTGCAGCCGCACCCAGGGCAAACGGTACTCGCCTGTCACCAGATCTTTGTAAAAAGGCTGGTGCTGATGCCAGAGAAAGATCAAACGCAGGACGGGCATGAGCGGGAAACTTCAGGATAGCATGGGGCTTACGAGTGCTCGCCCACCGAAAGGGCGTTGCTCACTTCTCGGTAGCAAAACTACAAGTAACTCATCCTTGGCGACGCCATTTCTTTGCCGAACGCATCGACGAGCGTTATGAAAAAATTCCTGTTGCCGCAACCACTCTGCCCCTCCCCGCATCTTCCGGTACACTAAACTCGCATGCCGGATACGACGATTACTGCCGTAGAACGCGAAACCCTGCTCTCCGAGCAGGATCTCTACCTCTTCAACGAAGGCAGCAATTATCGCCTGTACGAAACCATCGGGGCTCATCTGGTCTCTCGCGACGGCATAGCGGGTGCCGTCTTCAGCGTGTGGGCGCCAAACGCACGCCAGGTTTCGGTGATCGGCAGTTTCAACCAATGGAGCCCTCGCGCGAGTCTGCTCTCTCCGCGCGGCTCTTCCGGGGTTTGGGAAGGTTTCGTTCCCGGGGCAACCAAAGGAGCGCTCTACAAATTTCATATCGAGTCACGACGTCACGGCTACCGCGTCGACAAAGCCGATCCCATCGGTTTCTGGCACGAGAAGCCGCCGCGCACGGCTTCTGTGGTTTGGGACCTCAATTACGACTGGGGCGACCAGCCGTGGATGCAGAATCGCGCCCGACGCAATTCCCTGCGCGCGCCAATTTCCATCTATGAAGTTCACCTCGGCTCCTGGATGCGCGTGCCCGAGGAGCACAACCGGCCGCTGACTTATCGTGAAATCGCGCCTCGACTCGCCGAACACGTTGGACGCGTAG
>JASIKQ010000214.1 GCA_030049565.1 Candidatus Sulfotelmatobacter sp. | reverse complement strand
CCATAACTGGCGAACCTTGGTAGCTAAGGTCTGCAACGCAACCAGCGAGTCCTCGACTGCCAACAGTCGTTTTTTCTTTCGAAAGCCGGCCAAGCGATGTTTGCCGACGATGGCAGCAACGGCGCCTTTATCGAGTGCCTGCTCAACAAAGTCATGCCCATCCAGCCGCTCGCCTTTGACGGCAAAAAAAAGCTCGCCCGGAGCAACGGTTCGCGAGTCAATCGAATAACCCTGCGCTACCTCTGCGCTGGCAAAGTCGCCCGACGCGGAAATAAACTCCGCAATTTTGCCGAGTTCCAGCTTCATTGTTGCGCTCCGGCGGGGGTGGGAAGACGGTCAAATCCGGCCGCGTGCAATGTTTCTCGCGCCACTTCCACATCGTCAAACGGCGCCGATCCCTCACGCGTGATCTGCACCTTCTCATGCCCCTTGCCCGCCAGCAGCACGATATCTGCCGGCCGTGCCTCGCGAATCGCCAGAGCAATTGCTGTGCGTCTGTCAGCTTCGACGGCGTACTTGGCGCCACTCTTTTGCAATCCCACTGCCGCATCATTCATGATGGCCACGGGATCCTCGCTTCGCGGATTGTCCGAGGTCAGCACAACAAAATCGCTTCCCTGCCCAGCCGCCTCGCCCATCAGTGGGCGCTTCTTCCGGTCCCTGTCGCCTCCGCATCCAAATAGCGTGATCACTCTGCCCCGCGTGCCTGACACCAACTCCCTCGCCAGTGCCGTCAGATTGCGCAGAGCATCATCCGTGTGCGCGTAGTCGACCACTACCGTAAACGGTTGCCCGCACTCCACGCGCTCAAACCTCCCCGGTACGCATGCCAGGTTGTCGACTCCCTCTGCAATCGCATGCGCCGGACATCGGCGCGCGCAGGCTGCCGCGGCAGCGGCCAGAATGTTATAAACATTCACCCGTCCGATTAGCGCCGAAAATACGGCAATTTTCCCATCCGGCATCACCAGATCGAAACGAGTACCTCGGGTGGTAATCTCCACGTTCCATGCATGAACGTCGCCGTTCTCCCATCCGTACTTCAAAACAACAGAGCTGCGCTTGCGGCTAAAGTCCGCGAGCTTTGATCCCGATTCATCGTCGATATTTGTCACCGCCGCGCGCGGCGCATCGGTGCCGCAGCCCTCGAAAAGCACGCGCTTGGCGGCGAAGTATTCGTCCATGGTTTTGTGATAATCGAGGTGATCGCGGGTCAAATTCGTGAACACAGCCACGTCGAAGGGCACTCCGAAGACGCGCTCCTGCGCCAGCGCATGAGAAGAAACTTCCATTACCGCTTCCGTGCCGCCGTGCGCCAAGGCTTCGCGAAAAATCTGGTTCAGATCTAATGCCTCGGGCGTGGTATGCGGCGCGGGCAGGTTTTTTCCGCCAACATGATATTCAATGGTTCCGATCAATGCGGACTTCCGTCCGGCCGCCTTGAAAATCGATTCCAGCAGAAACGCGGTTGTGCTCTTGCCATTGGTGCCGGTGATCCCCGTAATCGCGATCTTCTCCGCCGGCTTCTTATAAAAATTTGCGCTGATGCGCGCCAGTGCACGCCGTCCATTCGGAACAACGGCCCAGGCAACGTTGGATCGCGGCTTCTCTGTTGCCGAATCGGTCACCACCGCAACCGCACCGGCTGAAATCGCCTGATCAATAAATCGATTACCGTCGCTGGACTCTCCCCGCATCGCCACAAATAAGCTCCCGGACCCCGCCCGCCGCGAGTCATACTCCACACTACTCACTCCCGGATTCCCGCTGCGTGCGAGAACTTCCGCTCCATCCAGCACCTGTTCGAAGGTCATTGCTCAGAATTATAGGGCACGGAAGAAACCGACCGATTCTGAAGCGCTAAAACGCACGCCCAACCACGTTACCAAGGGCACATTTCCCATCCGCACGGAACGCGTTAGATTGTTCCTATGTCCACCGGAAGCAGTTCCACCAAATTCCACTGCGCACAGTGCGAGAAGCCGGAAGACAAATGCGAGTGCGATAAGTTCTGCGTGCTTTGCCAGTCCCAGCTCGATATCCGCATCTGCAAAGACGGGCTCATGTACTGCGAGCCCTGCCGCACCGCCTGCGATTACAAAACCTCCGATTAACCGGCAACATCTCTCGCGGAAACTTTCTCTAAGTTTCAAGGAGTTGGCCGCATGCCCCGCAAACGGAAATCGCGCAAACCCTCAACTCACCACAGATCGCTTGAAAGGGACCCTCATCTAGAGAGCGACAACCAAGCCCAGTTGGATGAATTGGGCGAAGACCCTGGGCAGGTTGGTCCGCGCAGCGCAGGTCAATCTGGAGACTCGCAAGGCTTATCCCACGTAGCGGAGGCTAACGAAGAAAGTGTGGAAGAGTTAGCTGAGACAGATCAACCGCTGGAAAGCGCGGTGGTCGAGGGCGTGGAAGATGCCGCCAATCATCCTGAGCGTCCCACGCATACGCACGAGGAGTACGGCAGGCCGGATGATGTGCCGCCGAAAAGAAGAACAGCGTAGAGTACGTGGACCCAAAACCAACAACAAACGAAGAGGCACACGCCGTTAAATCACTACCGCCTCTCGATACTCTCCAAAAACTCGCCGCATCGCATCGGCAATCTCGCCCACCGTGGCATAAGCTTCCACCGCCGCCAGGATTCTTGGCATCAAATTCTCGCCCGACCGCGCCGCGTCTTCCACGGCTTTCAACGCAGCTTGCCATGACGCGGCAGTGCGCCGGGCACGCAAAGCACGTACCCGCTCGATCTGCTTCGGCTCTAGCGCCGAATCGACCTTTTGAATCGGAATCGGTTTTTCCTCTTCCAATTCGAACTTATTTACTCCCACCACGACTGATTCCCCATGATCGACCGCCCGCTGATACTCGTAGGCGGCGTTCTGAATCTCCTGCTGCACAAATCCGCGCTCGATCGCCTTCAGCATCCCTCCCATGTTCTCGATCTTTCCCAAGTATTCTGCTGCGCGCTTCTCGATTTCGTTGGTCAGAGTCTCGACGTAATACGATCCTGCCAGGGGATCGATCGTCTGCGCCACGCCTGACTCGTAAGCGATCACCTGCTGCGTGCGCAATGCGATGCGCGCCGCCTGCTCGGTAGGCAGTGCGAGCGCTTCATCATAGGAATTGGTATGCAACGACTGCGTTCCGCCCAGCACCGCCGCCAGGGCTTGCATCGCGGTGCGGACAATATTGTTTTCCGGCTGCTGAGCGGTCAGCGTGGAGCCTGCCGTCTGCGTGTGGAAACGCAGCATCCACGACCGGGGATTTTTTGCCGTGAAATGCTCGCGCATAATGCGCGCCCACATCCGGCGCGCCGCGCGAAACTTCGCCACCTCTTC
>JASIKQ010000020.1 GCA_030049565.1 Candidatus Sulfotelmatobacter sp. | reverse complement strand
TCGCGTTGCGAACGGAGCTTGGTAGGGCGCGGGGCGAGCATCGGATGCGAATGTCAAACACTTGGACGTTGTGGATTTCAAAGTGATGCGTCCCAGGAAAATCACCGTTATGGCTGTACAGATACTCGTGTGGATATCATTATGCACATTTTTATGTAGTTCTGTGATGAAATTACAGTAGCTGCTCCCAGTCGCCGGCGAGATCCTCCAGGAGGATTCGCGCTGAGCTGATCACAAAATGTTCAATCTTTACGCCGCTGCGCAATACGGCTTGTTCATCGTCATCGTCACTGTCTTGGTAAGGCCGTTGGGCAGATACCTAGAACGCGTTTTTGCCAAGAAGCGCACGGCGCTCGATCGATTCTGCCTTCCGGTAGAGAGTCTGATTTATCGCATCACTGCGGTTGATCCCACTGCGGAAATGACTTTCGCTAAGTATGCGACCTGCTTCGTGTTCTTCGGCCTTTTTTGTACGCTCCTGTTGTATGCCATTCTCCGGCTGCAGCGTTTTCTCCCATGGTTTTTTCCGAACTACCAGATCGCGCCTCTAACTCCCGATTTAGCGCTGAACACAGCGATCAGCTTCTCGACCACTACCACGTGGCAAGCCTATGCGGGCGAGAGCACCATGAGCTATTTCAGCCAGATGGTGGGGCTGTGCGCGCAAAACTTTTTGGCCGGAGCGGCCGGGCTCGCTGTTGGGATCGCCTTCATCCGCGGCCTCTCCAGGCAATTGTCTGACACATTGGGTAACTTCTGGGTCGATCTGGTCCGCGGACTGCTCTGGGTGCTCTTGCCGGGAGCACTGATCGGCGCCTTGCTGCTGGTCTGGCAGGGTGTTCCTATGAATTTCCACTACTATGCAGTCGTGAGCACTGTAGAGGGACCTAAGCAGGTTATTGCGCAGGGCCCGGTCGCCGCGCTTGAAATTATCAAGAATCTTGGCACAAACGGTGGGGGATTCTTTAATGCGAACGGTGCCCATCCGTACGAGAATCCTACGCCGTTCAGCAATTTCCTGGAAATGCTGGCCATCGTGCTCCTGCCCGCGGCATTGACCAACACCTTCGGCAGGATGGTTGGCCAGCCGCGACAGGGATGGCTCTTCTATTGGGTAATGCTGCTTCTCTTCGCGTGCGGGCTGCTCTTCGCGCATTACTTCGAGCAGCGGGGCAATCCCCATTTCGCCAATGTCGATTTTCGAAATAATCGAGTTCAGTCCGGTGGAAACATGGAGGGGAAAGAAGTTCGTTTCGGCATTGCCGGTTCTACGCTGACGGCGGTCGTGACGTCGAACACGGCTACCGGATCCATCAACGCCATGCCCGATAGCTTCACCTCGCTCGGTGGCATGGTGCTGCTGGTGAATATGCTTCTCGGCGAGGTCGTTTTCGGAGGGCTCGGTAGCGGCCTCTACAGCATGGTCATGGCCGCCGCGATTGCGGTGTTTCTGGCCGGCCTGATGGTCGGCCGCACGCCGGAATATCTGGGCAAGAAAATAGGGCCCTGCGAAAACAAAATGATCATGTTGTATGCCTTAGCGGCGCCCCTGGCAGTGCTCCCGCTGACCGCGATTGCGGTGAGCACCAAAGCAGGGCTATCAGGTCTGACGACCAACGGTGGCCCACACGGTTTTACCGGGATTTTGTTCGCCTACACCTCCTGCTTTGCCAACAATGGCCAAAGCTTTGGTGGTCTGAGTGTGAACACCCCGTTTTACAACCTGACGACAGCAATGGCGATGATGGTAGGCAGATTCGGCCTGGCCATTCCGGCGTTGGCTTTGGCAGCACTGTTCGGGCGGCAAAGAAATACTCCTTCTTCATCAGGAACTCTCCCGACTCACTCGTTCATCTTCGGGCTGCTCCTCACAGCTTGTTTAATCATTATGGTGGCGCTGAGCTACCTACCTGCCCTGGCGCTTGGTCCGGTATTAGAGCGTTTGCGATTCGGGAGTTGACACTGCCGCGCGGGCAGAGCCGGAGTTCGCATATGCTCGACTTTCCGCACTCTGCGTTTTCTGCAATGTCACGATCTGTCGCGCCTTTCGCGGCGGATGCCTTGAAGTTGGAACGAATAGCCAAATCCGATGAAATGATCCACGGCTGCCGACGAAAGGCCAAAGCCGAAGTGAAAGTCGAGCTGCTGGTTCGGTGTAAGTTTATAAGACGTGCCGAGATGCAGGAGATGCTGCGGACCTCCACGCTGCGGAAAGTCGCCCGCATACTCGATGAAAGCGTCGCATCGACTCGTGAGCTGGCGGTCCAGCAGGAAACTCGGTTGGCCGGTCAGATTGCGACTAGCGCCTTGGGTTGGCCAGAAAAGCGCAAACATACCAGCAGCGGTCCAATTCTTCGATATGGGATGCGACCAGGGCAGCAATAATTGCGGGTCATAACCATGACTCGATATTGCGTTCGCCCCCGTCGGGAAACTCAACATGGCAATGAAGGAGGCATCGAAACCTGCCGGCCTTGCAACCAGCTGTTGCTTCACACCCATGCCGAGGTCACCCCAGCCGGACCCAAAGCCGCTTCCGGTGTTGAAGTTGTTGAAATAATCCGGCGCGGTAAAACGCAACTCCGTCTTCGCAGTGAGTCCAAAGCGAACAAGCGTTTCCGGAAAGTCGAAGCTACGCTGTCGTTGGTTTCCAGTCTCGGTGAAACCATTTTCGAAAACAAAATAGCCACTCGGGGCAACAGTGCTCGCATCGGTAACGGCAGGGCGATCGGTTGTGATCACGGGCTGTGTGCCAGCCGTATCCGGCTGGTCTTGACCGTAAAGCGAAGCGGTTCCAAGCAAACTCCAGGTGAGCAGCAAGCTCGCGATGACTAGTTGGTTGCGCCAAGTCGCCAATATCAGCATCGACGTGTGCCGGCTACGACGATGAGTGTAATGCACATTGCGTCAACCATCGCTCTGAATGCTGCGCTTCGGCCTTCATTGACTTGCTCGGCATGCAGTCCTAAGATTTCACAGCATGATCGGCCAGAGCATCTCCCACTATCGCATCGTCGAAAAACTCGGCGGCGGCGGGATGGGCGTGGTCTATAAGGCCGAGGACGTAACTCTGCGCCGCTTTGTCGCATTAAAGTTCCTGCCCGAGAATGTATCCCAAGACCCGCAAGCGCTGGCCCGATTCCAGCGTGAGGCGCAAGCTGCTTCCGCATTGAACCATCCCAATATCTGCACCATCTACGAAATCGGACAGCACGAGGGCCAGCCCTTCATCGTCATGGAGTTCCTCGACGGCATGACTCTCAAGCACCGCATCGGCAACCGTCCGATGGAGACGGATCTGATTTTGTCGCTGGCCATTGAGATCGCCGACGCACTCGATTCCGCCCACGCCGAGGGAATCATTCATCGCGACATCAAGCCCGCCAATATTTTCGTCACCAAGCGCGGCCATGCCAAAATTCTGGATTTCGGATTGGCCAAGGTCGTCAGCCCCGCAGCCAAGCCACCCGGAGCTGAACCCAGTGTGACCGCAGCCAGCGAAGAGCACCTTACCAGCCCCGGCGCCACGCCCGGAACTGTGGCGTATATGTCTCCGGAACAGGCCAGAGGCAAGGAACTCGATGCCCGCACCGATCTGTTTTCCTTTGGAGCGGTGCTGTATGAGATGGCCACTGGCGCTTTGCCTTTTCACGGCGAAACTTCCGCGCTCATCTTCAGGGCGATTCTCGATTCCGATCCACCACCCGCGATCCGTTTCAATCGCGAGCTGCCGCCCAGGCTGGAAGACGTGATCAATCGCGCCCTCGAGAAGGACCGCGAGCTGCGCTATCAGAGCGCGAAAGAAATGCGCGCTGAGTTGCAGCGTCTCAAGCGCGATACCGAGCCCGGGCGCATGTCCAAGGCAAGTTCAGGGACCACGACCGCGGCCCGGGAAACTGCCTCGCCGCAAATGGTGACCCAGGCTCCGCCCGGCTCAGCCCTCCCAGTTCAATCCGCGTCTCACGCAACCGCGGGCGTGACCAGAGACGCAGCGACGGGAAAACGAAACTGGTTCAAATTCAATCTTGCTGTGGCAGGGGCTCTGGCGATCGCCGCATTGATCGGGGCAATGCTCTACTATCGCGGGCGTAAGCCCAAACTTACGGAGAAAGACACGATCGTGCTTGCAGACTTTGCCAACAGCACGGGTGATGCGGTTTTCGACGACACACTGAAGCAGGCGCTCAGCGTTGCTCTCAACCAGTCGCCGTTTCTGAACGTACTGCCGGAGAACAAGGTCGCGGCGACCTTAAAATTGATGTCGCGCCCGGCTGGCACCAAACTCACGCCTGATGTGGCCCGCGAGCTTTGCCAGCGAGCGGGCAGCAGGGCGTACATAGCGGGATCGATTGCCACTCTGGGCAGCCAATACGTGCTGGGATTGCTGGCGGTGAACTGCCAGAGCGGCGATCCGCTGGCTCAGGAGCAGGTCACGGCGTCGGCCAAAGAGAAAGTGCTCGATGCACTGGGTGAGGCGGCATCGAAGCTGCGTGGACAACTGGGCGAGTCGCTGGCCACGGTGCAGAAATTTGACGTTCCCCTCGAACAGGCGACTACGTCCTCGCTCGATGCCCTGAAAGCTTACACGCTGGGCCGAAAGGCTGATCACGAGCAAGGCCCTGCCGCAGCTCTCCTTTACAGTCAAAGGGCCATCCTGCTTGATCCCAATTTTGCCATGGGCTATAGACAAGTTGGCGGGGACTACGCCTCTCTCAGTGAACTCGGGCGGGCCAGCGAGTACTTCACCAAAGCATTTCAGTTGCGGGAACATGCCAGCGAGCGGGAAAAGCTGGCGATCACCGCTAATTACTATTCGTTTGTAACTGGAGAACTGGATAAAGCGGCGCTGACGTATCAGGAGTGGATCGAGAGCTACCCGCGGGATTTTGCGGCCTATGGCAATCTGGGCAACGTCTACGCCGTGCAGGGGCAATATGCCAAGGCCGAAGAGGAGTATCGCAAGGGCCTGATTCTTCGCCCGGATAGCATCAACCCGTATGACAACCTTGCCAACACCCTGCTCGCCTCGCAGAAATTCGACGAAGCGCGGCAGATGATCCAGCAGGCGCAGGCGCGGAAACTGGATGATTTCGTCGCCCACAACGCTCTCTATGCTCTGGCTTTTTTGAATTCGGATTCCGGGGCGATGGCAAAACAGCAACAGTGGTATGCGGGCCAGCCCGAAGTTGAGAACTTTGGGCTTTCTCTTGCCTCTGACACCGAGGCATATGCGGGTCATGTTAGCAAAGCGCGTGAACTGACCAAGCGTTCAGCAGACTCTGCGATCCGCGCTGACAGTAAAGAAACGGGGGCGATATGGCAGGAGAATGCGGCTCTACGGGAAGCTGCCTTCGGCAATGCCGCGGAAGCGAAGCAGGCGGCGGCAGAGGGATTACAACTCGTTCCTGCAAGTCAGGGCGTCGATGTCGAAGCTGCACTTGCCTTTGCCATTGCAGGCGATTCCGCACGAGCCGAATCGCTGGCGAAAGATTTAAACACGCGTTATCCGCTGGACACCCAAATGCAATCTCTCTCGCTCCCTGCGATTCACGCGCAACTGGCACTGAATCGGAAGAACCCTGCCGAGGCGATCAGTGATCTGCAAGCTGCAACGCCCATTGAGTTGGGGCAAATTTCGTTCGTCGCGAATCTTTCCTGTCTTTATCACACTTACATTCGCGGCGAGGCATATCTGGCAGCGGGACAGGGCAGCGAAGCCGCCGCCGAGTTTCAGAAAATTCTCGACCACAACGGCATCGTCTGGAATTGCTGGACTGGAGCGTTAGCGCATCTGGGAGTGGCGCGTGCGAACGCCTTGCAGTCGAGAACTTCGCAGGGCGCCGATTCCGACGCCGCTCGCGTCCGCGCGCTCGCTGCCTACAAGGATTTCCTGACCCTCTGGAAAGACGCCGACCCCGACATCCCCATCCTGAAGCAAGCCAAAGCCGAGTACGCGAAGCTGAAATAGCTCCGTTTGCTCATTGGGTCTGGCTTGACTTTGCGTTGATTTGTTATATCCTTGCCGCGTCAGTCTGAACCCAGAAGCTAGGGCTTGGCCCGCTGGTTTAACAAGGTTGGCAGGTTTGTGTTCGCCAAAAAGGGCCTCGCATAGCACGCCTTGCATTTCACACTACGGAGTTCGCCCATGGCTGCTAACCCGGTTACTCCCCGCGCCAACTTGCGGCTCGAACAAGAGAAAACAGGATCCGAGACAATTGTACGGGCGGCAGGCCGGATTACCTCAGACACATCGGCCCGGCTGGAGGACGCTCTTCGCGATCTGGTCTCTCAGAACAAGAGCGTCGTGCTGGACCTCTCGAATGTAGATTACGTTGACAGTGCCGGTCTCGGGGCACTCGTGAGTATATACATGCATGCCAGACGGACGAATTGCCATCTGAAGATCGCCAATCCAAAGCAGCGCATACTGGATTTGTTTAATAGGAGCGGGTTGGCTCCGGTGTTCGACGGCCGCTCTTTTGATGCACTGTGGGAGGTTTGGTCACACGGTAGCAGTGGGGACAGGTAACTGACGCGAGGGACCCACTATTACGCCGATCCCGACATCCCCATCCTGAAGCAGCCACAGCCGAGTACGCGAAACTGCAATAGGCTAGCCTGCATATGAATGCGTTGTAATAAAACACTTTTATGCTTTGTATAAGCTTTTTCGATTGTGCCCGACACAACGCTCGCGTTATCCTTCTCAGTTGAGATCCCAGCCATTTCAATTGCTGCATTCGTGCGGTTGCTTACCCACATTCACTTGCTGACAAAACATTTGCTGGGCAACGAATAGGAGACGCAAGCACTTCCATGCCTACTGAACTGCGTAATTTTCTGGCACTTACCTACGACGAACTGGAAGCCCTCAACCTTGAGGCCAAAGAGCAACGCAGAAAGCGCACGCCCATCGGCACCGTTCAGGAAAAACGGCTGAAATATCTCACCGACGAGAAACGTGTCAAGGCGGTAACGGTGCTGTTCAGTGATCTCGAAGGCCGCCTGCACATGCTCGACTACGACAAGAAGTTCCTTATCAAAAGCTTTGACAATCTTACGTTCGACGGTTCATCGATCCGCGGCTTTACCGCGCAGCGCGAGAGCGATCTGCGTCTTGGCATCGATTGGGCCGCCTTCTATTGGGGCCCGGCCGATGTTTTCGGCCCGGGCAAAATCCTGGTCTTCGGTGATGTCATCGATAAGGACGGCACGCCCTATTCTGCCGACATTCGTGGCATGCTCAAAGGCTATGCCAACGAGCTTTACAAGAAAAAGGGATACACGCTCAACGCCGCCAACGAAATTGAAGGTTTTCTGTTCAGAGGCCCCGACGCCGAACGCCGCTTCCACGAAACCGGCAAATTCGAGTACGTCAACACCGGCGGATATTACCACTCCTTGCCCGGCGACGCGTTGCGCACTTTCATCGACACCACCGCCGAAGTGCAGCGGGCCATGGGCTTTCAGAACGAGAAGGACCACCCCGAAGTTGCGCCCTCGCAGTTCGAGATCAATTATGGTTACGGCGAAGTCGTGGCCGCTGCCGACCAGATTCAACTTTACAAACTGGTCTGCCGCCAGATTGCCACCAACATGGGCCTCACCGCCTGTTTCCTGCCCAAGCCGGTGGCAGGCGTGAATGGCAGCGGCATGCACACCAACGTTTCGATCAGCGAAGATGGCAAGAACTTGTTTTGGGAGCCGAAGGGTGAAGAGAAACTCAGCAAGATGGGCTGGGAGTTCGTCGACCGCCTGCTCACCCATGGCAATGACATCTGCCTGCTCCTGAATTCGAGCGTCAACGCTTACCGCCGTCTCGACCCGCACTTCGAGGCACCCAACCAGTTGAATGCCTCGGCAGTCAATCGCGGAGCGATGGTCCGCATTCCCATCGGCAACGAGCGCAGCATGCGAACCGAAGTGCGCGCGGTAGCGCCCGATGCCAATCCTTACCTCGTCATGTATTCGATCTTCCGCACCGGCCTCGAGGGCAAGACCGCAAAGATCGACAACCTGCGCTCCGCCAAGCGCTATTTGCCCGACAACATCTACGACGCCATCGATAATTTCCGTAAATCCGAGTGGACGACGAAGCTTCTCGGCGAAGACGTCAAGAACCGCTATGCCGACTTGAAGCAGGCTGCGGCCGACCGCTGCCCACGCCAACTGGGCAGCATCGTGAAAGCGCCGGAAGTGCAGTTCCATCACGACGTCTACAACCAATTCTTGTGGAATCTGTTCTAAACTTTTGCAGTTCTGCCGTGAAGCGCCCTGGCCCCCACAGGCTGGGGCGTTTTTTTTGATTGAGTGATCGGGTGATTGCCATGCGAAATTGAGTGATTGCGCGATCGAGCGATTGAAAAAACGTGGTGGTCCGTTTTTCCGAATTTCAATCGCTCAATGGCTCAATCGCCAAATCACCCGATCGACGATTGAACAATCGCCCGACGCCTCAATCACCCAATCGCCCAATGCCGTTACAATTCCCTCATGCCCAAATCGCGCCGCGAGTTTCTCACGCAAACCTCGCTCACCCTGCTGGCCGCCGCGGCCGCATATCGTGCTAACGCACAACAACCTTCTGAGCCTCCGCCGGGAGCGCCGCCCGCATTCGGCACTGCGCCGGCGGCGGGGCCGGAAGTTTCGCCAGCCACATTCGCCGAAGCCGAAAAGCTGGTGCGATTTTCTTTGACGCCGCAGGAGCGCGAAGTCGCCGCCGCAAGCTGGCGCAGAACCATGGCCGCGCTATATGAGCGCCGCACCGGCCCGCGCAAGGTCGCGCTGGAATCAACCATCGCTCCTGCCACGCGCTGGAATCCCATGTTACCGGGTTTGCCCCAAGGCCCCGAGCGTGATCGCTTCATACGCGGCAATACCGACCCCGGCCCAGTGCCGGAGCGCGATGAAGACATCGCCTTCGCTTCAGTCACGCAGCTTTCGCGCTGGATCGAACAGCGCCAGCTCACTTCCGGCCGGCTCACCCGCATTTATCTCAAGCGAATAGAACAATTCGATCCCAAACTGCGCTGCGTCATCACCCTCACGCGCGATCTCGCCCTTGCCCAAGCCGCGAAAGCCGACGAAGAAATCGCCGCCGGCCACTATCGCGGGCCGCTGCACGGCATTCCCTGGGGCGCAAAAGATCTTCTCGACACCGCCGGAATCCCCACCACTTACGGCGCCGAACCTTACCGCAATCGCGTTCCCACCGAAGACGCGGTAGTGGTAAAGCGCCTGCACAAAGCGGGCGCGGTGCTCGTCGCCAAATTAAGCCTGGGTGCGCTGGCGCTGAACGACGTCTGGTTCGGCGGACAGACGATGAATCCGTGGTTGTTAGAAGAAGCTTCTTCAGGATCGAGCGCTGGCCCGGGCGCCGCCACTGCCGCAGGATTGGTCGCCTTCGCCATGGGCAGCGAAACCGAGGGCAGCATCGTTAGCCCCTCTATGCGGTGCGGAATCAGCGGTCTGCGCCCCACCTACGGCCGCGTTGCCCGCACCGGCGCAATGACGCTGTGCTGGTCGCTAGACAAACTCGGTCCCATGACACGCCGCGTCGAAGACGCCATGCTCGTGCTCGAAGCCATTACCGGCCCTGATGCCGGCGATCTGGAGAGCGTGCCCAGCAAACTTGATTACGATGCCAACGCAAGCGTCGAAGGGCTGCGCGTCGGCTATTTTCCGCTTTGGATGAACCAGAATCCAGCAACGGCGGTCGATCGAGCCGCAGTTGAAACCGTGAGAAACGTCGGCATGATTCCTGTCGAAGTCGAAATTCCCAACTGGCCCTACGATTGCCTGAATCTTATCCTCTTCGCCGAAGCCGCCGCAGCATTTGAAGAGCTCACGTTGAGCGGGGGCTTGAATGAGCTCAAGGCTCAGGTCCCGGATGCCTGGCCCAATATTTTTCGTGAATCTCGCTTTCTCTCCGCCGTCGATTTTGTGCAAGCCGACCGTTTCCGCCGCAAGGTCGCCGAAGAAATGGCCCGCCTGTTCTCCAACGTGGACCTGTTGCTCGTGCCCTCCTTGCGCGACGAGATGCTAACGATTACGAACTTCACCGGCTATCCGTCGCTCACGCTGCGCGCTGGTTTTGTCGAAGTTGCCAGGGCGCGCAGTGATTGGGCGCCCGATCCCGATCATTCGATGCCCACATTTTCACCACCGCGCCGCGTGCCGCATGGTGTCACGCTCATCGGACGCCTCTTTGATGAAGGCACACTGGGGCAGGCAGGAATCGCCCTGGAACGGGCGTTTGCCGTCGCCAACGAGCGCCCGCCGGGATTTTAGTTGCAGCCATGGGCCATCGCCGTACGGCCCGCACTACTTCAACGCTCTTGCGGTCGAGGCTACCTTTTCATTGCCGGGGGTCGAAAGCCGCGTCAGGTATGGGAAGAACGGGGTCACCTCGAACGGAATCTTTTCACGGGCCGAGGTCAGCGCCGCGGGCTTTGCCTTCGACAACTCGACCTGATCGGTCCAGGGATC
>JASIKQ010000213.1 GCA_030049565.1 Candidatus Sulfotelmatobacter sp. | reverse complement strand
ATCGAACGCGTTTCCATGCGCGGCGTGCGGCGCAAGACCGCCGAACATCTCGCCGAGTCGTGGAATACGATTCCTCACGTCACGCAACACGATCGGGCCGACATTACCGAACTCGAGCAACTGCGCGCCCGCTTCGCTCCCAAGGCAGAGCAAGCCGGAGGCAAGATGACGGTGACCGCGATTGCGCTGAAGGTTTGCGCGTCGGCGCTCAAAGTTTTTCCGCAATTCAACGCCACCATCGATATGGAGAAAGAAGAAATCATCTACAAACAGTACATCCATATCGGAGTTGCGGCCGACACCGATCGCGGATTGCTGGTCCCGGTCATCCGCGACGTGGATAAGAAAAATATCGTTGAGCTGGCGGTTGAATTATCACAACTTTCGGAGAAAGCACGCGAGAAAAAGCTGACGGTCGCTGACATGGAGGGCGGAACTTTTACCATCACGAATCTTGGCGGCATCGGCGGCACGGCGTTTTCGCCGATCGTGAATCATCCTGAAGTTGCGATTCTTGGGCTTTCACGTTCGCGCATGGAGCCGGAATGGATCGCTGGGAAGTTCGAGCCGCGCCTGGTTCTGCCTTTGTCGCTTTCCTACGATCATCGTCTGATCGACGGCGCTGATGCTGCGCGATTTCTGCGCTGGGTTGCGGAGGCCTTCGAGCAACCGTTCTTGCTTTCCGTGCAAGGATAGTGATAGCCGGATTTTTCATCTGTCATCCTGAGCGAAGCGAAGGATCTATGCATTTAGCGCCGCAACAGACATCTCCCTTCCTACTCACAAAATGACTGATTCCCCATTGCGCATCGCCGTAGTCGGCGCTGGTCCCGGAGGCTACGCCGCCGCTTTTCTCGCCGCCGATCTCGGCCTGAACGTGACGCTGATCGATCCCGAGGTTAATCCGGGCGGCGTTTGCCTCTATCGCGGATGCATTCCTTCCAAAGCTCTTCTGCACGTGGCCAAGCTGATTGGAGAATCCGAGCAGGCAAAAAATTGGGGTGTCGAGTTCACCAAGCCGAAGATTGATCTGGCTCGCCTGCGCTCCTGGAAAGAAAGCGTGGTGAATCGCCTCACCGGCGGGTTGGGGCAGCTCTCCAAACAAAGGCGTGTTGAATACGTGCGCGGGATGGCGGCATTTGAAAATTCCAACACGTTGCGCGTCACGAAAGCGGATAAGTCAGAAAAAAGCCTGACGTTCGACCGCATTATTATTGCGACCGGCTCCCGGCCCGCCATCATACCGGCGCTCAAGCTCGATTCGCCACGCCTGATGGATTCCACCGGCGCGCTGAATCTGGAGGATATCCCCAGCAGCCTTCTCGTCGTCGGGGGCGGATACATCGGTTTGGAGTTAGGTTCCGTCTATGCCGCGCTGGGCACGCGCGTTACCGTGGTCGAAATGCTTTCGGGCCTGCTTCCCGGCGCCGATCGCGATCTCGTGCTTCCGCTGCACAAACGGCTGGAAAAAATGTTCACGGCAATTCTGCTGAACACAACGGTTGCATCATTAAAAGAAGAAGCCGCCGGAATTCGCGCGCGCTTTGAAGGGCCTGCAGTGAAAGAAGAGAATCGCGAGCAGGTTTTCGATCGCGTGCTCGTTTCTGTGGGGCGGAAGCCGAACAGCGAAATTCCCGGTCTCGAGAACACGCAGGTGAAAGTTGGCGCGCGAGGATTCATCGAGGTCAACAAGCAATTGCAGACCGCCGATCCCTCCATTTACGCCATCGGCGATGTTGTGGGCGAACCGATGCTGGCTCACAAGGCCTCGCATGAAGGGCGCGCTGCGGTAGAGGCAATTACAGGCGAGAAAGTTGCCTTTGAACCGAATGCGATTCCGGCGGTTGTGTTCACCGATCCTGAAGTGGCGTGGTGCGGCCTGAGCGAGACTCAAGCAGAACAACAAAATCGTGAGATCAAGATTGCAAAGTTTCCTTGGGGCGCTTCGGGACGAGCCGTCACCCTGGACCGTCCCGAAGGCATGACGAAGCTGATCATCGATCCCCAAACTGAGCGCGTGCTGGGAGTGGGGATCGTTGGCGCTGGCGCCGGAGAGTTGATCGCCGAAGGCGTGCTGGCCATCGAAATGGCGGCGCTGGCCAAGGATGTCGCCATGACGATTCATCCGCATCCCACGCTTTCGGAGACGGTGATGGAGGCGGCGGAAGTTTTCTTTGGCACCAGCACGGACGTGTACCGGCCGAAGCGGAGCTAATAAAAATGACAAGAACTCGCATTTGGCGGCCAACATGAAGAGGCAGTGGGTCAGTCTGAATGTCATCCTGAGCAAGCGTTCTTTGCGCAGCGAGGGATCTGGGCGAGCCGCGCCACGTGGCGCGCTTTTTGCGCCACAATATGGCGCGTTCGGCTCGCATCCTTTTCAACTGACCAACTAGCAACGAAGATCGCAGGTGGAAGGCCATGGCCGTCCCTGCTACACTTTCCCGTTTGATCCGGGAGGTCTTTCATGCGCCGTTTTTTTCTTATCCTTTTTTCTCTGATCGCTTTCACATTTTCTGTTCTCGCCCAAGCCAAGCATCCCTTCACTTTCGAAGACATGATGAAGCTGAAGCGCGTCGGCGAGCCGGAGGTTTCCCCCGATGGCAAGTGGGTGATCTTCAGCGTGGTCGATGTCGATCTGGCGGCGAACACCAAGACCCCGCACATCTGGATCGTGCCGCTGGGAACACAAGGTCCCTCGACTGCGGCGAAGGATTCGCCAGCGAATCCTTCGTCCTCGCTCGGGATGACATCGGAGCGGGAGATTATCGCCGATCAGGACGCCGACCGGCCGCGCTGGGCGCCGGACGGGAAGCGCTTCGCATTTCTCTCGACCAAAGCATTTGGCTCGCAGGTTTGGATCGCGGATTTTGATGCCTCGGTTGGAACCGTGACCGCGACACATCGGCTCACGCAGATTGAGAGCGAGGCAGGCGGTGAGCTGTGGTCCCCCGACAGTAGGTACATCCTGTTCACTTCCGATGTATATCCGGGGTGCGACGGCGCCCCGGACGCCGAAACCCTATGCAACGCGAAAAAACTAGTGGATGCGAATAAGTCCCAAGTCAAAGCGCTGATCTTCGACCATCTGCTTTACCGTCACTGGAACGCGTACCGGCAAGGCAAGCGTACGCACATCTTCGTGGTTGCAGCTCGGCCTTCGAACTCCATTCCACCTGAGGAAGGCGAGTACAACGGACCCCTCCGACCTCTGCCGTCCGATCTCACGCCCGGCGACTACGACGCGCCCGTGTTTTCGCTTGGCGGGCAGGATGACTATGCCTTCTCGCCCGACGGAAAAGAAATTTGCTACACCTCGAACCACGACAAGAATCCTGCGGCATCGACCAATAACGATTTGTGGATCGTTCCAGTAGATTTCCCGCCGGACGCAAAGCCTGCGGATGTGCTGGCCAAAACGAAGAACATCACCGCCGACAATCCCGCCAGCGACTCCACTCCGCTCTATTCGCCCGATGGACGCTACATCGCCTACCGCGCCCAGCAGCGTCCCGGATACGAGAGCGACCGCTTCCGCCTCATGCTCTACGACCGCAAGACGGGGGAGAAGAAGAATCTCACGGAGAATTTCGATGCCTGGGTGGGAGATTTTACCTGGGCCGGCGGCGAGGCCGGCGGGAACGCCCTATACTTCATGGCTGAGCACGAGGGGCAGGCTCCCATCTATATCGTTGGAACGCGCGGATACGAAGCAGGCGCAAATCCAGCACCGATTGTGCGGCCCCGCGTCTGGCCTCCGAGTAACTTTTCGACCGGGAATATGGACGCGGCGAGTCCCCTTCCGGGTTCGTGGGGCTACGCCAGCGATTTAACCTACTCGAAGACTAACGGCCGCCTGTTCTTTGGCTGCATGTCGTTGCGCGCCCCCATGGAGATCTGCGAGGCCCGGCCTTTTACGGACAACGATGAGCAGAGTTATAGAACCGTGTTCAATGCCAGCGTGCTCAAGAATGTGGAGATGTCCCCGCTCGAACTCTTCTGGTTTACCGGCGCGCACGCCGACAAAGTCGAAGGCTTCCTCGTCAAGCCGCCGAACTTCGACGCGTCGAAAAAATATCCCGTGAAGTTCCTTATCCACGGCGGTCCTGAAGGCGCATGGGGAGACGACTGGAGCTATCGCTGGAATCCCGAACTCTTCGCCGCCAACGGATACGTCGTCATCATGATCAACTTCCACGGCTCGACCGGCTACGGGCAGAAGTTCATCGACGCCATCAACGGCGACTGGGGCGGGGCTCCGTTTGACGACCTGATGAAGGGTCTCGACTACGCCGAGAAGACTTACCCGTTCATCGATAAAGACCGCGAATGCGCGCTGGGCGCCAGCTTCGGCGGATTCATGATCAACTGGGTGCTCGGCCAGACCGCCCGCTTCAAATGCCTGGTTTCGCACGACGGCATGTTCAACGCCGAGTCGGCCTGGGGCACCACCGAAGAACTCTGGTTCAACGACTGGGAGTTCAAAGGCACTCCCTACGACAATCGCGAGATGTATCGAAAGTGGTCGCCGCACGAGTACGCGAAGAATTTTAAGACGCCGACGCTGGTGATTCACGGGCAGAAAGATTACCGCCTCGACGTCTCGCAAGGATTCGATCTGTTCACCACGCTGCAAATGGAAGGCGTGCCCTCAGAAATGCTCTATTTCCCCGACGAAGGCCACTGGGTGCTCAAGCCGCAGAATTCGCAGCTTTGGTACAAAACGGTAAATGATTGGGTGGATCGATGGACGAACCATCAGGGGACGAAGAAGTGAGTCGGCTCCGGGCGGAGCCTGCCCTGAGCGAACTCGAAGAGGCTTTCGGGCTTCGGGACGGCTCATATATGGGGATGCCTCACGGAACGCGCACCGCAAACCAATCCCGAATCTACGGATTCAGAGCCGGAAAGCTTTCCACTTCCTCCTGTAAAACAGCCGTGGCTCCCGCCGAAATCTGCATCTGCACCAGCAACGGTCCGGTGAACGTTCCTACCGAAGGAACAAGGCTCGCCCAGCCGTTGATACCGCTCTGCACCGTGCTCTGACTCATACCCAGAATGATGCCCGTTCCGCCGTCCGGCGGTGTCAGAGAGTCTCCGGCAGGCCGCATGATCGTCGATTGAAACGATACATTCGCTCCCAGTACCGGATTGGGGGGCGTAGAAGAATCGGTCACGCGCACGGTCACCGGCTGAAACGCTCCCGCCGTGACTGCCTGTCCCCCGCCCGCAACCAATTGCAGGTTCATAACTGCGGGAGCAACGGCGTTCCCATAAATCTGCTGGCAGGGAGCATTGTCCGGCGCCACACACGCATTGATCAGGAAATTGGCAGAGAAGTTCGTCACGGTGAGCGTGACCGACGCGTACCCGCCGCCATTGGTCACCGCGCTCGGCGCGCTCAGCGATCCCGATCCCTGACTGATCGTGAAGTTTACCGTCTCCCCGCTCTGCGGAACACCCAGGCTTACCACTCGCGCAGTAAGCGGCACACTCAATGACGCTCCCTGCGCGATCCACAAATAAGCCGTTGTTACACCTATGTCCAAAGACGAAGAGGTCGCCGAAAGCATGGTGCTCACTGATTGCGACGGCGTATACACGCCCGGCGCAAGAGTTGCCGTGATCATTGCCGTGCCGGTCGCTGCAGGCGTGACCCACGTAGAAGCGATTCCAGTTTCATCGCTCGCCACCGAGCATGATGAGGCTCCGCCACAGGCGGAGAGCGTCGCACCATTCGTGGTGGACCACCCAATTGTGGCTCCATTCACGGGCGTCACTCCATCCGACGCGAGCACCTGCACAATGACAGGATTCGTCGCTTGCGTCCCCACCGGCGCCGGAGGATTCACTCCCTGCAACAACAGAAGCTGGTCGGTGGAGGCGGCTCCGTACGTAAGCACAGCGGTCATGGTGGAAAATGCGCCGCTGAGCGGATCAGTGATAGTGACGGTTTGTGGCCCATCCCCCTGCGCCGGAGTCGCGATCAGCAATTGGCTGGCATTGCTCGCGAGCAGAGTTGCAGTCGTGCTGCCGACAGTGACCGTTTGCCCCGGTTGCAGTCCCGTGCCCTGCAAAGTGACAGGGCCACCAGCTACAGGAACACGCGCCGGGGTCGCCGAATCTCCGTAAAGCACGTGCGCGTGATAGTGGTAATCTGGCCGGCCGTCGCCGCGCAGATCGGCGATTCCAATCAGAAAACTGCTTGAGCTCAGGATTTGCGCATCGAGAAGGCTCATGGCGAAGGTTGCCGAATTGAATGGCGATGTGGTGTAAGCGGGCGGGGGCGTACCCAAGGGATCGCCCTCAGTCCAGATTCCGACGACCGGCTCGGCCTTCGACTCGCTGGGCGAGCTGCTTTCATCGAGTGCCGTCACCGCGATGGATAAAGTGCGGTTCGCCTGGGCCGTGATCAGGAAGTAGGGGTTATCGCCATAGCTGCTCAGCGAACCGACCCAGTCCCCCGCAGCTGGAATCGCAGCGGGATTGCTCCATGTTTGTGTCGCCGCCCACGGCGGCACGGGCTGTGCGTTCCCCGACATAAGAATGTTTTGCTCAGTTTCGCCACCCGCCGCTACCGTCACCGTGATCGGCTGAAATGTGCCCGAAGGAGCGACTTGCGCCGGATCGTAAGGGCTGACCCCAGCCGACCACAAGGGATCGAGAGCTTCCACAGAAAGCTGGTACTGCGCGCTGCTCGCTCCGTTGGGGATGGGTAATCCGCCAAGATCGAAAAAGCCT
>JASIKQ010000212.1 GCA_030049565.1 Candidatus Sulfotelmatobacter sp. | reverse complement strand
ACAACCCCGGGGCGTCTGTTCCATGTAGATACACGTTGTCCGGATTGGGGAAGATGATCTTCACCAATCCCAGGGAATTCGTGGGCCCGGGCTGCTGTCGTACCATCAGGTGGAGGGATTTTATGCCGTCCAAGACCTCCGGGCTCACTTCACTGTCCGTTACAACTTCACCTTTGGGAGTAACGACCTCAAAGTGGTTCTTGGCGATATACGCCGAGTCCTTCTGAATTTGCGAGACGATTTCGTTCCGCTGAATGCTGGGTGGGACTTCCCAATATGGCCGGAACACGACGTACTGGATCTCTTTCTCGAAAACGGGTGACTTGTGCCCGTAAGCTTTTCCGATAATGACATTCTTGTAGAAGGCAATCGTGCCGTCCCGGTTCATCACCCGCAAACGATACTCGGGAAGGTTCACAACCACAGGTGGCTGCGGGAAAGAATGTGAAACCCATCGCCATCGTTCTAGCGTCAGCTTGATCTGGCGAATTCTAACCGGGGCAGGTGTGTTCATTTCATTGATGGTTCGCGCGTCAAGCTTGCCGGTGGGGCTTTCTCCGTGCCTGGTCTGGTAGTGCTTCACGCCCTCGACCAGGGCACCTTCGTAAATCTTTTGATTCCGGTCTAATGGCGTCGTTGGGGGAATGTCGCCGATGAGTTGAAGAAGCCGCCCTAACCGCGCCAGGCTGGCGTAGGGTTGACCGGGGAGAACCGTTTTCGTCGTGGTTTGCAGCTTTTCTCCGTCATCTTTTTTCGCGTAGCCTTCGTATTCGGGCAAGAGCGCCAGCAGCTTTTTGTAACCCGGGAAAGGCGGTTCAAGTCCTTGGATCTCGGCCGTCGCATCGCTGGCATTTAACACGTGGGACTGAATGAAATCTGCCAAGGGGAGAGGGCCTCCCTGCATATCCAGCTGAAACTTGAATTCCTTTGGACTCACCCGTCCGCAGTGGACTGCACGAATGTAACGCATCACCGAGACTGTAAGGGCGGTATCAAACGAGGCTAGGTCTTGTTCGGAAGGACTCTGCGTCAGCTTTAGGAGGCGGTCTTGCCAATTGGGGCCATCGTAATCTTCAGGTTCTAGTCCTTTGGCATTCGCATTCTTGAGAAGGCCGATCGCGGCGAGTCCTTGGGAACTGACAAGGCCGTTCTGAATCCAAAGGAAGGAATAATTGTTCTTCTCGTAGAGCTTGGCAACTTCCGCTTTATAGGTTGCAAAGTCGGGCCATCGAAGATCGGGATTGTGGGCCGAGTCCACAATAGCGTGGAGCGCAGGAACACCCAAGGCAGGCGACGTCGGACCTGCATGAAGAACGGGCTGCTCTATGAAGAACGCGGGAAGGGAATCTCCTTTAGCGGCAAGGATTGCGCCGAGAACAATGCATGCGAGCACGATGACGTATTGCGGCACACGATCTGGATTCCTCATGACGAGCCCTCTGGTTGGTGTCTAATTGGAGTATTCAGAACGACCGAAGGTTCCTTGAAAATTCGAGAGTCCTATGAAGGACAGGCCGGCCTCCGATGAAAAGCTTTCCTGACGATGCCGGCGAGCCGCTCCAGCGACTGACTGGGCAGACCAGAAACACGTGTGGTGCTTGAAGTCTAGGGACTCGGCGAAGCGCGAAAGCGGAGAGCTCAAGCACACACCGGAAGCGGTGGAGACCTGGGTCGCTCAGCTGTGCCAGCGTTTTGGCAATCGTCCCATAGCGATGACACTAGAGCAGTCGCGAGGATCTCTGGTATTCATGCTCGCCAAGTACGAGCCCTTGCGTCTGTTCCCCGTGCCATCGACGATGTCCGCCAGCATGCGAAAGGCACTGTATCCGTCGGGCAGCAAGGACGATCCCCGCGATGCCGATGTTCTACTCGATCTGTTGCTCAAACATCGCAACAAGCTGCGCCGCTTGTCGCCCGACACCGAAACCACACGGCGAATACAAAACCTGGTGGAGGAACGACGCAAGCTGGTAGATGAGAAAACCGAGCACATCAACCGTTTGACGAGTCATTTGAAAATCTACTTCCCTCAGATGCTGGACTGGTTTGAACACCTAGATACGGAACTGGCATGCGCGCTGCTAGAACGCTGGCCGACGTTGGAGGAACTCCAAAGAGTCTCTCCCGCGAAGCTACGGACGTTCTTTGCCAAGCACCACTGTCGCGACCACAAATTGATAGAGTGGCGTATCCCGGCGATTCGTCAGTCCATTCCAGCGATCCGCGATCGGGCGGTGATCGAAGCTAAGAGCGCGGCGGTGAAAGTGATTGTGCAGTTGATCCGAGTTTTACTCGAAGGCATTGCAGACTTGGACGAGAGGATCGAGGAGGCGGCGGCAGTGCATCCTGATTTTTTCATCTTTCAGTCGCTGCCGGGGGCGGGCCCGGCGTTGGCGCCGCGATTGTTGGCGGCATTTGGTTCACAGCGAGAGCGCTATCGTAATGCTGGGGAGATCCAAACGTACTCGGGGATCGCGCCGGTGATAGAGAAGAGCGGGAAAAAGCAGTGGATCCATTTTCGCTGGGCCTGCCCCAAATTTTTGCGGCAGAGTTTTCATGAATGGGCTGGTCACTCCATTGGTTACTCGATATGGGCGCGAGCCTACTACCAACAACAACGCAGCAAAGGTGCGGATCACCACGCGGCAGTGCGTGCTTTGGCCTTCAAATGGATTCGGATACTCTTTCGCTGCTGGAAGGAGCGTGCTGCGTATGACGAGAGCAAGTATCTGGCTGCCCTTGTCAGGCGCGGCTCACACTTGGTCGCCGTTGCTGCTATCGCAAGAACTGGGTGAACCCCTTTGGCCGATCCTGTCAAGAACTGCCAGTTGCACCGTTGCACCTCTCGCCTCTTGCTGAGGTGAGCGTCTTCAATCGAAAAAGAGGTCACGAATCAGTTCAATAGGATTCTTCATCGTCGTTCACCAGCGTCTTGCAGAGCTTGAGCTCTGATCGACGCCAGCGGGTAGAGCTTGCCCCCGAGCACGACCGCATGGATTTTCCGCGTGTGGCTGATGTCTTCGAGTGGATTCATATCTAGTAGGACCAAATCAGCAACGCGACCAACCTGAACGGTTCCATATGTGTCTGTCTTGCCCATAAACTTGGCAGGATTCAAGGTTGCGGTTTGCAGGGCCTCCATTGGAGTAAAGCCGGCTTCCACCAGTAGTGCCAATTCGTTGTGTAGGTCTATTCCCGGCACAAGGGCCCAATCGGAAAAATCTGAGCCCGCCATTATCTGAACGCCGGCCTTGTGCATCTTCCGAACGATCTCGATGTCCTTTTCGTGAATTTGAAAGCGTGGCAGGAGTGATTCGGAATCATTGCTCCAAAGAACGAAGCCTCGTTCATATGCGACCAGAGTCGGCACATACCAAGTTCCGTTCTTGACGAAGTGCTGAAAAAGTTCCTGCCCCGCGGGGCCCAGAATCTCATCCACAGCTTGCTCCACCGTTTTAGCGGTTGCGCCCTTGCGCCACATAGCGCTCTCACTCATCGTCTCCACGTGCTCAAGGCTGGCCGCGCCGGCATCGGAAGCCTCTGCGGAGCTCACACCCTTAGGCAGGTGGACAGCAACTGGTATGTGCTCCTTGTGGGCCTCATCCATCAACGCAAAAAAGGCCTCCGGAGGAAGCGCGTTGTGAACCTTAATGAAATCCACACCTTTCGCTTTCAGGTTACGAACTGCTTGCTGCGCCTCTTCCGGCGTGCGCACCGTTAAGCGGTTCGTAACTCCTTCTTTAGGCCCATCGACGAATGGACCAGCACGGATGATGTGTGGCCCAACTCGCGCGCCGTTTTCGATCTGCGAGCGCCAGCGATCGATTTGAGCGATGTTCCCGCCCATGTCGCGCACACCAGTCACGCCGTTCATGATGAGCAGCGGGAAGGCATCGTCGGTAGCGTCGGTCAGGTGGCCATGCATGTCCCATAGGCCGGGAATCAGAAACTTGCCGGTGGCGTCGACTACGCGTATGCCTTCGGGAATTTTGACAAAGTCACTAGGGCCGACAGCGGTGATGTGGCCTTGGGCGACCACGACCGTTGAATTCGGCTTAGCGGGTGCGCCAGTGCAATCGATGACCGTGATGTGGGTTAGGGCGAGGGAGGGGCGTTTTTGACTGAATGCGGGAAGAGAGCAGAATAGGAATGCGAAAAAGAGCCATTTTTGCATAGCGTTTCGAAGCGACTCCCCGGCTTCTCTTAAAGATAGACGGCATTTGGCTGCTGGCGTAAGCGGCAGATCATGAGGAGCGCTCACCTCTGGTTTCCTCATCGCCGGGCGCAAGCTTGTGAATCTCTTTGTGAATTCTACGTGCGAATCACGAATGTGAGCCTAATTAAAACATAGAATCTTCTTGACAGACCGGCTCAGACGTCTGTCGGTAAGCAGAGATTCCAACGATTCACGGACTTCCTGACCTCCTGTGCGCCTTTGGTGTGCGACTTCTCTTCCTGTGATTGCACCATCGCTATTCCAAGGGTTTCTCGCGGGTCTGTATGCCAGGCGCCAGATCAAAAGTTCATTCGCCCTGCGAGAGTGCGTGTTGCACCATTTCCACCAACACCTTTCGAGTCTCTGCCGGATTGCTTACCTCCCTCAAGAATGCGATTCGAGCACCGCGCATGCCATCCGGGGTTCGCAATCGGACCTGAAAACCAAGCCGATCGACTGTTGTCATCGTTGCTTCCGTTGAATCGATTTGAGCAAATTGTCGAGCGACCAAGATTAGCGCGTCCTTGTGGTCGGCATTCATGTGGTGAATGATTTCGGACATTG
>JASIKQ010000211.1 GCA_030049565.1 Candidatus Sulfotelmatobacter sp. | reverse complement strand
AAAAGTTGGAGGGGCTGATTAAAGCCGTGCCAACGGCTAAATTACGCAAGCGTCCGGCGCCGGACAAATGGTCGGTGAGCGAATTGTTGGCACATCTTGCCGATGCGGAAATAGCCGGTAGTTTTCGGATGAGGCTCATTCTGGGCGCACCCGGGACGCCTGTTGCGGCCTTCGATCAAGACGCCTGGGTTACCAGCGGGCACTACGAGAAACGCGATCCGCGCAAGTCTTTGGAGCTGTTTCGCGCTTTGCGCCAGGCGAATCTGGCGTTGTTGAAATCACTGACGCCTGAACAATGGAAGCATTACGGAATACACTCGGAGCGCGGGCAGGAGACGATTGAGCACATCGTGCGCATGTTCGCGGGTCACGATCTCAATCACTTGCGGCAGATCGAGAGGATACTGGGCAAGTAGGAGAGCATAAAATTCCGCGGCCGTCGGCGAAAAGTCTTGTCCAGCAGGCTGTTTCGCGGATTATAAAGTAGTAAACTAGAGATATGGTTAAGAAGCAAAATTCCGGGACTCAGACGATAAGTTCGGCGTTTTTGGGTACGAACTTTACGCACGAATTTGGTCTGAAGATCAGCCCCGCCCAGCGTGAGTATTATCGCTACACGGGCGTGTCGGCGGAGATTGAGCGGCATGGAGTGGGGACAAGCCGTCCTGAGTTGAGTTGGATACGCCGCGGCGAGCAGCGCGGGGAGCAGGATTGCCCCAAGGGTTCGTCAAAGATGCAGAGAGGGTAAACGAAACTCTCATCCGTGCAGATCCGTCAACCGCGCGCGGCTGTAACCCCTCGTGGCCGCAGTTCACGAGCCCAACCGCAGCAAGGCTTGGCGCAGCCGCGCATGATGCTGGCTCAGGCGCAAGTAGGGCATTTCGTCGCGCGCGGCTTTGGCGCCGATGATTTCGGCGATTCGGCGTTTCTCTTCGGAAGTCCAGCCAGCGAGATCGGGGATTAGCGCGAGAACTAAAGACCAGTTTTCGAGAACTCGCTTCTGGCCGGGGGTCCAGTTCGAGGGATCGATTTTGAGAGCTCGAATTACGGCGGCGGTTGAGCCATGGCGGAGTCGGTTGCTGTCTCCGCGGAAATCGCGAGCCATACGGCGGTTGATCAGCATGCCGATATTGCGAACAGAAAAGGTATCCCAGGCCCCTTGGGTTTTATTCGAGGTATTCTTGGGCATCACTTCGTAAAACATGTGCGCTTCGGCAAGGCGTTTCAGAGTGCGTGGCGTGGTGCGGTATTTCGGGTTGGCACCGATTCGTTGCTCTTCCGTTTCACATAGCGCTTGCAGATCGCGGCGGCCAGAGCGAAAGCCGAGTTTGCGATAGAACCAGAATGCGCCCGACTCGATGGCCTCGTCGTTATCCTGGCCAATCTGGTATGGGTAGATCGAAATGCAGCTCGCTCCCGTCAGCGCGCGCAGGCAGCGCAGTGCCTGGGCATAGATCCACGCAGTTTCTCCCTGGCGGTAGGTGTAAAAAGTGTTGAAACCAATTTCCAGCCACTCGCACAGGCCGATGGCTTCGATATAGTTGATGGGCACGCCATTTTTGAGCGTGTATCCGGCGAGATAGGCGCGCAGAGGAAGCCGCCGGTTGGGAGGCAATCCCCAGAAGTGCATGACGACGCCGCGACCGACATCGGCGCGCACGAGCCAGCGTGGATCGCCGAGCGTGGTGCCGTAGAGTTCGCGATAGCGGACGAGCATGATTTCGCGAATAGCGTGCATGACGCCTTCGCCCGCAGCGCGAGAGAGCTTGGTTAATTTGGGCGCGGGGCGGGCAAACTCGCGTTCGAGAGAAACTTCGCTGCGCTGGATGAGCGGAGCGTCGTGGAAGAAAAAAAACCGGCGCGGGCGTGACCAGTTGCGGGTGCGGGTGAGCTTTAAGTTTTCAAGGGTCCAGCGCAGCGGCAGGCGCAGCGAGTCATACAATTCGGCTTTTTGCCTTGCGGGCAGCGGAAGTTGGGCAAAGCGCGCCAGTAGCCAAGGCAGCCGTTTCTCGCGGCCGCGGGCGGCGTCGATCCAGGCGGGCCACGGGATATTCGCTTCGACGTCGGCATCTTCTTCAAGCAGCGGAATGAAGCGTGGCCAGGTGTTCCCGCGGTTGCGCTCGCCTTGGTAATCCTCCCCGTATTCGTCCCAGGCGACGTCAACATTGCGCGGAATGCGGCGCACAAGCCACTGCGCCACGTCGAACGAGAGCCTGTCGCGCATGGTCGTGCCGGCGATGCCGGAAGTGTCGAAGTCATCGAATTCAGACAGATCCGCGTTGGTGATGCGGAGCCTTTCAATACGTTGGTAAAAAGTGTTCAGTAGATGTTCGACGCGCGCGACCTGAGAGCGTGAATGCGGAAATGCGCGCAGGAACAGCAGGCATTCATGGAAGCGAATCAGATGATCGGGATCGTTAAATTGGGCCTTCGTGAGTTGTGAGAGGAGCTTTTCGATGCGGCCGGCGTGGCCGGGCTCAAAGCGGCTCTTTGCGGATTCGAGCTCGCTGAGGAGCTGGTTGAAATCGGATAGGAGCGGCATGAGCCGACTTAGTGTAACGCAGCGGGCGTTTGGCGATCAGAGCGCGACAAAATGTGTCTTAAGAATGTAGTCATGCTGAGTGTACGGGGCGCTCGAATGCGGCTCTTCAAAATGCCCAGCGCAACAATGTGGCGCCAACAGTAAATCCCGCGCCGACCGACGCCATCAACACCAGGCTGCCTTTCTTTAGCTTGCCTTCTTCGATGGCCGTGTTCATGGCCAGCGGAATCGTTCCCGCCGTGGTGTTGCCGTAGCGGTCGATGTTGACGATGACGCTTTCGGGGCGCAAGCCGAGACGGTCGGCAGTGGCATTGATGATGCGCAGGTTGGCCTGGTGCGGGATGAAGGCGTCGACGTCGGAGCCTTTGAGTCCGTTGCGTTCGAGCAGCTTCAGGCAAGCTTCGGTCTGCTTGCGCACGGCGAACTTG
>JASIKQ010000210.1 GCA_030049565.1 Candidatus Sulfotelmatobacter sp. | reverse complement strand
CGGCTTTAAATCGCGGTGCAGTACTCCCTTCGTGTGAGCCGCAGCCAATCCCGCGCAGAGCTGGCGTGCGATGTCGAGAGCCTTGTCCTCAGGCAATCGCCCAATGCGCCGCAACAACGACGCCAAATCTTCACCATCGACATACTCCATGGTGAAGAACGTGTGTCCCTCAACTTCACCTACGTCGTACACCCGGCAAACGTTGGGATGCGACACCCGCCGCGCGATCCGTACTTCATTCCTGAATCGCTCCAACAGTTCCTGGTCGTGCGCCGCGTCATCAGGCAAAAACTTCAGCGCCACCGGCTGGCCGAGCGTGAGGTCGTCGGTGCGATAAACCTCGCCCATACCACCTTTTCCGAGTAAGGCGATGATGCGATAGCGCCCCGCGAGTAATCGCCCGGGGAGAAATCGCCCTTCGCTCAAGTAATCAGCAGAACTCGATGGCCGAGAAGACGTGCGGGAAGCACGGCCAGAACCCGGCCGAGGCGGCAGCGGTGACGTCGCAGCGGCGAAATCGAGGGTTGCCACATCATCGGTATTCGCGGGCGCTCCGCAGGACGAGCAGAATCGCCCGGTGGCCGGCATCTCGGTTCCGCAGGAAGAGCAGGTAGGCATGAATTTTTCCCGATACAGTCTACCGCTTGCAATGCTTATTGGCGAAGGCAATGCTCTCATGGGTAAAGTTGCGTTTGAAACGAACTCCTGTGAACCTGGTTCAAGGTTTTGATCGTCGGCCTCGCCCGATAGCGACAAATCTGAGACCTCCGCTGTATTACCATCCAAGCGATGGCTTCGCGCGTTCGCGTTAGGTTGGGTAATCCGCTGGTGCTGCTGTGTTTGACCGCGGGTCTGCTTGCCTTCGTTGTGCAGTCCGGTGAACTTGGCACCTCCGACACTACGCATCGCTTGCAGACCACGCATGGGTTGTGGACTTCCGAGCCGCAGGTCTTTCCTAACGAATATCCCGAGTTTGGTCTGCATGGCCGTGGAGGCCGGCTTTATAGCTGGTACGGCATCGGACAGTCTCTGCTGATGCTGCCGGCCGACATTCTCGGCACGTGGATCGCACACTGGCGAATCTTCTCCGAATACGGCGACGATCCCGCCGTCCGCAGCATCGTGGTCAGCTACAGCACGAACATTCTCGTCAATCTTCTAACAGCGCTCGTAGCCTTTCGGCTCCTGCGACAACTGCGATTTAGCGAGCCAGAGTCAGTGTCGGGTGTGCTCGCGCTGCTGTTCTGCACCACGCATCTCCACTACACGCAGAACATGATGGAGAACAACTACATCATGCTTCTCACGGTCAGCGGATTTTCTTATCAATACCAGTGGCTGCGAACCGGCAGCCGCCGCGCGCTTTTCTGGGGATCTTCCGCACTGGGACTAAACCTGCTGACCAGGCTCACCACTGGTCTGGATCTCATGGCAGCGGGAGTTTTTCTTCTGCTGGTACTTGGTTTCGAACGGGTTGGGTCTCGAGAAACTTGGGCGCGATTCATTGCATACTGCAAGATCGCGGCCCCCGTGTATGCCTTCTTCCTGCTGATTGACCGCCTTTACCAGTTCCATCGCTTCGGCTCGTTTACCAACACATATTTATCTCTGTTCGCGAAAGAACAGCGGCAAGTTTATCCTGCCTTGCCCCCGAATTTTCCCTGGAGCACGCCCTTCCACGAAGGCTTTCTTGGTCCGCTGTTCAAGCCGGAGAAATCGATCTTCCTCTTCGATCCCTTGCTGATCCTGGCGATTCTGCTGCTGCTCGTGCTGTGGAAGAGCGTGTTGCCCGAAGTGCGCGCCTATGGTGTCATGTCGCTTTTGCTGCTAACTGTCTATATCAGCTTCTATGCGCGCTACACGTACTGGGCAGGAGACTTCGCCTGGGGCGACCGCTACGTTTCGACCGCAGTCGAGCTGGCCACGCTGCTGGCGGTGCCATTGTTGTTGCACTATCGACAGAATCTTGGCCACTGGATCCGGCGCGCTGGGATCATACTCATCGGTGCGAGCCTGCTGATTCAGTTCGCTTCACTTGCCTTCTGGCTGCCGCTCGAAATCTACCAGATGGAAACGCTCGGCCACCCTACCTTCGTGATTGCCTTGCGCTTCAAAAATATTGCGGCATTTGCCCTGGGCAAAATGCAGGAGTGGGGATTGAACAACGAAGCCATGACACAAGACCCCTGGGATTACGTTCACATCACCACCTGGAATTTTCTGCCGTTTCTGCTGCGGCGGGTGGGCGTAGCGCCGACTTGGGTGGTGAATGCGGCATTTGCCTTGTGGAGTGCAGCGATCGCAGCGCTGGCGCTGATTTTGCTTCGATTGAAGATGATCGTCGATCGGACGCAGGTTCAATAACGGCGTGTCGCAGCAACTCGAACCACTTACGACAACAGCGGTTAAGGGAAAAGTCTGTCAGGCCCTCGCTCTGTGACCCGCGCGTCCTTGATGGGTGATTAAATATCTCCTCAAACTCTGAACTCACTTGCGAATGGGTGTACAATGATTGCCGCTTTTCCTTCACGGCGACGATGCCTCCGAAGTCGATTCCGCTCCACGTCAACGGCAAGCTCACGCGGGTGTCGGTCGACGATCCCGACATGCCTCTGCTGTACACGCTGCGCGACAATCTGGGGCTGCACGGCCCGCGCTTCGGCTGCGGACTGGGTCAATGCGGGGCTTGCACCGTGCACATCGACGGCAACGCGGTGCGTTCCTGTGTGACCCCGCTTTCTTCTGTGGGCAAGAAGAAAATCGTGACCCTGGAGGGGCTGAGTGCGAATGGAAAGCTGCTGCCTATTCAGCAAGCGTTCATCGATGAGCAGGCCTCGCAGTGCGGCTTTTGCATCAACGGCATGATCATGGAAGCGGCGGCTTTCCTGGCGCACAACAAGAATCCCAACGAAGCACAAATCAAGCAGGCGCTGGCCGATAATCTCTGCCGCTGCGGCACACACCTGCGCATCGTGCGCGCCGTCAAACGCGTTGCCGGCGCCTGAAGGTCAAGGATGTTATTGGGGGAACCAAATCGTCGCGAGTTTCTGCAGGGCGCCGGCATCCTGATCGTCACCTTTTCGTTGCCGCGCTTTCTTAAAACAGCTGTAGCACAAAACGTGCCTTCGTCCAAGACCGTCGCCCTGGATGAGGTCGATGCCTACCTGGCCATCGATCCCGCCGGCCGCGTAACTCTCTATTCAGGCAAAGTGGAATTGGGCACGGGCGTGAGCACTGGCCTGACTCAAATCATTGCTGAAGAGCTGGACGTGCCCATCGCGAACATTGCCCTCATCCAGGGCGACACAGACCTCACGCCCGCGCAGGGCAAAACCTGGGGCAGCCTCAGCATCCAGGTTGGCGGCGTACAAATTCGCCAGGCTTCCGCCACCGCTCGCCAGGCGTTGTTGCAGGAGGCCGCAAAGCGCCTGGGTGCACCGGTCACCGAACTTGTCGTCGAGCAGGGAATTGTCCGCTCCCGCAATGGCGGCAAAGAAGTGAGTTATGGTGAACTTATCGGCGGCAAGAATTTTTCTTTAAAGCTCGATAAACAGGCGCCGCTCAAAGATCCCGCGAATTATAACGTCGTAGGGCAGCCTATTTTCCGCGACGACATCCCGCCCAAGATGACGGGACAATTCATCTACGAGCAGGATTTCCGCCTGCCGGGCATGTTGCATGGCCGCGTTGTGCGCCCGCCAGCGGTTGGCGCAAACTTGCAGAGCGTCGATGAGAGTTCGATCAGCGGCATCCCGGGCGTCGTCAAGGTGGTGCGTCAAAACAACTTTCTGGCTGTGTTGGCCGAAAGCGAGTGGAGCGCAATCCGCGCCGCGCGAAAACTCACGGCAAGCTGGTCTGGATGGAAAGGCCTGCCCGATCAGAGCAAGCTGTTTGAATATGTCCGTGCCACAAAGGTCAGCAAAGACGATGTAACCAGCAATGTGGGCGACGTCGACAAAGCTCTATCGGAAGCCGCAAAGCGCATCAGCGCAACCTACGACTTTGCCATCAACTCTCATGCGTCGATAGGACCATCCTGCGCGGTCGCTGATTTTAAAGACGGCAAGCTGACCTGCTGGTCGGCCAGCCAGGGTCCTCATGATCTTCGACAACAGCTCGCGAACATGTTCTCCATGAAGCAGAGTGAGGTGCACGTTGTCTACCTGGAGGGTTCTGGCTGCTATGGCCGCAACAGCCACGAAGATGCGGCGGCTGATGCCGCTCTCCTGGCCCGGGCAGTGGGGCGACCGGTGCGGGTGCAATGGATGCGCGAGGAGG
>JASIKQ010000001.1 GCA_030049565.1 Candidatus Sulfotelmatobacter sp. | reverse complement strand
GACCAACGATGGCGCGCTCGCCAACCAACTGATGAAAGCGGCGTCGCAGGTTCCGAAGACTTATGTCGTGAAAGTCGCGGGCGCTCCCTCGGCCGAAGAGCTCGATAAACTGCGCGGCGGAGTGTTAATCTCGACCGGCCGGGGCCGCATACGGACCGCGCCCGCGGGAATCCGGATAGTAAAAGAGGGGGACAATCCGTGGTACGAGGTCAAGCTAATCGAGGGCCGCAATCGCGAGATTCGACGTATGTTCGAAAAAGTCGGCCATCACGTGGAGAAGATCAAGCGCGTGCGCTATGGTCCGCTGACACTCGATGTTCCGCCGGGCGAATTTCGCAAGTTGACCCCGCAAGAAGTAGATCGCCTACGCTCTGCCTGCAACAAACCGATGGTTTCCACAAAGCATTCCGTGGCATGATGAACGCCAAATGAGCCGTTTCTACGACATTGTCTCAAATCCTGCCCGCATTATGGGTAACAGCCTACCGAGCGCGCCGCCGGCAAGACTGGAAAGTAGCACTCGCATTATCCGGCTTGATTCCAACGAAAATCCCTTCGGGCCATCGCCTAAGGCGATCGACGCGCTCCAAAATGGGATAAGCAGCGTCAATTGCTACCCCGATGATGATTGTGGGTTGCTGCGACAAAAGCTGGCGAAGCATCATGAATTACCCGCAGACCAAGTGCTGGTGACAGCCGGATCGACCGCAATGTTGAGCCTGCTTTGCCAGACGCTGCTTGCGCCGGGGCTGAATGCGGTAACCAGCGAGTGCTCGTTCATCGTGTATTCGATGGCGGTGCAGGCGGCGGGGGCCCGGTTGATCGAAGTGCCCATGCGTGAGGACAAACTCGATTTGGAGGCGATTCTGGCCGCCATCGATACCAACACGCGCATGGTGCTCTTGGCGAATCCCAACAATCCGACGGGAACGATGCTCGAGGCGGATGAGGTCCAGCGCTTCCAGGCGCTGCTTCCCGCCCATGTTGTTCTGATTCTCGATGAGGCGTATTACGAGTTCGCTCAGCATTTCGCCTCGCTGCGGCGAATTACTTACTCGAATTCACTGGAATATGTTCGCCTGGGCGCGAGCGTAGTGGTGCTGCGAACTTTTTCGAAGGCGCATGGGCTGGCTGGGCTGCGCGTGGGCTACGGAATTGGTCCGGCGGAGTTGCTGGGTTATTGCGCGCGCATGAGGAACACATTTTCCGTAGCATCGGTGGCGCAGGCGGCGGCGATGGCAGCCATCGATGATACAGATCATATTCAGCACGTGGTGGAGAATAATTTCTTGCAAGCACGGGTGCTGACCCAGGGATTGTCTGCGCTCGGATATCGGGTGGCGCCGCCGGCGGCCAATTTTCTGTTCTGCGGTCTGGGCGAAGACGCCGCCGCAGTCGCACTTTTCCTGCGGGAAGAAGGCGTGGCCGTAAAACCGCTGGGGTCATGGGGCGCGCCCAATTTCATACGCGTGACGATTGGGACGCCAGAGCAGAATCAGGCGTTCTTGCGGGCGATGAGGACACTTAGCGCGCGGAGGACAGCGACCGAAACGCGGGTCTCCCGTCTTGGGTAGTGATTCTGCCTGGCAAAATAGAACTGGAGAGACTATTTGCCTTTGCGCCGGTTCTTGCGTAGCGCATCCATCATCGCTGCAATGCGTTTTTCCCGAGTCTCGGGCCTTTTTGCGACATCAATCTCACGCACATACTCTTTTTGATGGGTGAATGAGAGTTTGGGCCAAAATTCTTTGGCCCTGGGATCGCTATTTATGATGTTCTTCAAATAAGCAGGCACTTCGACCGTGCGCTTGTCCTCATCGAGCTCCATCACCACATCGACCGTGTCGCCAGCCTTGCAGTTACCGCCGGTGCGAAGCTGCGCATTGACAGCCATCATGTGGCCGCCGCCCATGTTCATGAGCGAACTGCGGAAAGGAAAGCCATTGATGGTGCCTTTGACCGGCACCCGGCCCTTGCGCTGGAAGACCTCGACCACGTCGAACGGAGGCTTCAGGGCTGCCATCTCGGACCCTTCCTGACCGAAAAGCTTCACCTTGAACTTATATTGCGCCATAGCTATGACCCCATGCCCGCCAAAGGAAGTAGGGTCCGCGGGCTCAGTTCGATGTTGTCGGCGCCGCCACCCTCGCCGCACCATATAATCCCGCATCGCTTCCCAGCAACGCCCGTGTGATGATGGTTTTGCGTTCGCTGCGGCTTTCGGTTTGGGCTGATGCTCCTTCCTGGCCAAGAAAGTCGATGTTCAATGGATCGGACGGTGCAGTGGCCGCATATACCAGCGACCGTTCGCGCAGTTCTTCGAACATGTTCGGAGCGAAGGCGTCCCAGGCGCTGGAAACGCCACCGCCGATCACGAACATGTCAAGATTCAGAACGTTGATCAGGCCGGCGAGCAAAATGCCGAGATAACGTCCGAAGCTGCGGAAGATGTGGCGGGCGTGCTCGTCGCCCTGAATCGCCAGATTGTAAATCGACTTCGCCCCAAATTCTGGATCGGACGATGCGGCTTTTGCCAGTTCGGGAGCTTCTCCGCTGGCGATAGCTTCGCGAGCCATGCGCATGATTGAACTGGCAGAGGCGTATTGCTCCGCACATCCACGATTACCGCAGCCGCAGACGTGGCCTTCGGGCTCCACGGTGACGTGGCCGAACTCGCCGGCCATGCCGTTCTGGCCGTGCCAGATTTTTCCACCGAGCACGATGCCGCCCCCGATGCCGGTACCAAGTGTGACCACGGCCATGTTGGGAACGCCACGGGCTGCGCCCAGCCACTGCTCGCCGAGCGCAGCCACGTTGGCATCGTTTTCGAGCAAGACGTGCGCTTGCAATCGCCGTTCGATTTCCGCGCGCACGGGGTATTCTTCCCAACCAGG
>JASIKQ010000209.1 GCA_030049565.1 Candidatus Sulfotelmatobacter sp. | reverse complement strand
GCGGGAATGCTGGTGCTGGATAAGTGGACAGGGAATGCGAACGGACGGCAGGCAGCGTTTTGGAGGAAGTCGCGGGAGAAGAAATACACGGCGTCCTTTATTGATCAGGGATATTGTTTCAACGCCGGGGAGTGGACGTTTCCGGACTATCCGCTGCGGGGGGTGTATGCGCGGAATGAAGTGTATGCGGGGATTCGGGGATGGGAGTCGTTTGAGCCGTGGCTTTCGCGCGTGGAAAAGATGGAAGAGGACGTAGTGTGGAGCGTGGCGGGGGAAATTCCTCCGGAGTGGTATGGAAGCGATGCCGATGCAATCGAGAAATTGGTGCGCGAGCTGATTGCGCGACGCGAACTGGTGCGGGGACTGATTGAGATTTTTCGAATTTCGCCAAGGAGACCGTTTCCGGGGTGGAGGGAGAATTAGGCTTCACCACAGATGAACATGAAGAAAGGCTTTTACCACTAAGGACACGAAGGTACACGAAGGAAACTTCGCGTGACGGAAAGACGAAAACTTGAGTTCTTCCTGCTGCGGTATGTACCGGACGCGGTGAAAGGCGAGTTTGTGAATTTCGGGTTAGTGATGATAGAGACTCCGAAGGCGGGTTTTGCCGATGTGCGTTTTACGCGAGATTGGCGGCGCTTGCAGTGTCTGGATCCGCAGGCAGACATTGAATGGCTGCAGGCGCTGGAGGGAGATCTTCGACAACACGTGGTTGACGTGCGTGATTGCGCTTCCGTGATGCGATGGTTGAATGACTCTTTTTCGAACCTGGTGCAGTTATCGGAATCGAAAGGATGTCTTACGGATGATCCCACGAAGGAGATTGACGTCGTGGCCAGGATGTATCTGGAATCGCCGCAGATTGGGCGCTCGCACGTTCTGAGTGAGCGCGACAAGATCGTACTGGCGATACAAGATGGCTTCGATGCTGCCGGACTATCGGGACTGATCAAGCCGTTCCCGGTGGCGAGATACACTGGGCCGGGTGATTCATTTAAGTTCGATTCTTCATATGTAATTGGGAACGAGGTCAAGCTGTTTCATGCGGTATCGCTGAGGGCGAGGGTGGATTCGGCAGTGATGTTGGCTTCAAGGTTTCCAAGAATTGCAGAGTTGATCAGGGGCCACGATAAGTTTCCGCTTGTGCCGTCGCTTACGGCTGTGGTCGACAATGATCTCGACAGAAAAAAGGACGAGATTGGGTTTGCATTGGCGATGATGCAAGAGAGCCGGATCCGGGTCGAGGAAGTCAGAAGAATGCCGGCGATTGCAGAAGAGGCGCGGCGGGAGCTGGGGGTCTAGGATGACATGAACCGACATGAACATCTCTACCGTAGAACCGGGCGCATACTCATGGTTCTGCTTGGGCTGTGGGTACTGGCGATGCTGCTTGCCTGGGTGCTTCCAGCTGGGCTGTGGAAGTGGTATCTGATGCATTTCATTTTCTTCGATGGGGTTGTGCCGGTACTCTTCCTCGCATTGTTTGTGGTTAGTGTCTTAAGGGTTGCTGCGTATGTTCGTTGGACGGGAAAGTATCCGTACTATTTCTTGTTTAGCGGGTCGCGGCGAATGGATGAGGCACCGGATGAAGGACAAACAGGCGTAGGATCTTACGGGCGTGATCGTCGCGACGACGGCCGTGGCGCAGATGGCGCTCACTAGGTTCCCCACACTGAGGAGGGGAATGCATAGGTCCTTCGCTGCGCTCAGGATGACAAAGTGTCTTGACAGAATCAGCTCCGCGGACGCGGGGCTTTTTTGTTGCGCTAGTCCTTCAGCAACGCGGCCAGCGCGGCGGGACTCACGATGCGAGTTGATTTGTGAACCTTGAGCGCGACGAGGGCCTTGTCGCCGGTTACGAGGAAGTGAGCCTCTCCCGCTTCGGCCAGCGCGAGCAGGTAATTGTCGTCGGGATCGGGAGAAGCGGTGACCTGGGGCAGTCCCTCGATGACGATGGCGACGTCGTGAAGCCGATTGACTAGACGTCCGGCAAGCGCGGGAGAGAGGCGCGCCCGAAGTTTCGGGTAGCGCGTCACGCGAGCGATTTCATCGAGTTGCTCGGCGGATGTCAGAAGATCGAACTTGCGGCTGCGCCACAGGGCAAGGATTTGGGCCGACGGAGAATCGGCCGACAGCAAGGCGCTCAGCAGGACATTGGTGTCGACCACAAGCCGCATGGGTTATTTCCTTGTGCGGTGTTTGCGTTGTCGACGTTTTGGTTTGCGAACGCTGGTGACGGCTTCGTCAATCAGGTCCTCCAGTTCGTCGGCAGTTATATCGGCGAAGGCGGCGCGGGTCTGAATGACGGATTGATCAAACAGGCGCCATTTGACGGCATCCTCGACAAACCTCGAGAGGGCGCCCTTTTTGAGGCCCTGAGCGCCAAGATGGGAGCGCAAAGCCAAGTCGGTATCTTTGGACCAAACAATAGTTAAGCGTGTAAGTTCAGTTTCGGGCATAGTGATCCTCTCGTAGGATAAACATATATCAGAATATCAGTATATCTAATTAAGAGACATCTGACCAGGTAGAGATCATGAACATTGCAGAGGCGGTACGCGGCGCATGGCGCCGGGCGGCGGGAGTGTCGGCAGGAGCGGACGGTGACAGTTCCCGCTTCTCGCGAAAACGGCGAGAAACGGGGAACTTCCTGTCCGATGAACAGTTGACAAAGAGGCGGCGGACTTCGGTGCTGCCGTCGATTTTCAATTCGTATGGACCGATCAACGATGCGATGCCAAAACCGACGCCGTATAACCTGCGGCGGTTTTCGGAGACGCCAATTGCGCGGCGGGCGATCAACTGCATCAAGGATCGGATTGCCGGGATGCGATGGAGAGTGCAGCCGCGGCAGGGATATTCGATTGAGGCGATTCCGAATGGGGCCGAGCGGATTCGAATTTTGACTTCGAATTTTGAAGCGCCGAATCCGGATGACTCGTTTCGATCGTTTTCCGAGCAAGTGCTCGAGGACATCATCGTCGGCGGATTTGGGGCAATCGAGGTGCAGGTGAATCCGGGGTGGGATGAGGCGGAGTTGCTGCAGGCATCCGAATACTCCCACTTCTTGCAAAATCGGCGGGGAGTGGGGCACCCGGCGGCAGTGGATTCCCACGTCTCGCAAAACCGGCGAGAAGTGGGGCACCCCAATTCTAATTCCCACCCAACGAAAAGCACCCTTCGACTTCGCTCAGGGCAGGCTCAGGGTGGGGCACCCATTGCCGCGCTTCGCTCGGCCGGACAGCCGGGGGCGGCTGTCCCTACATTGCCGCTGTTGTTGTGGCCGGTGGATGGGGCGTCGATACGAATCAATCTGGAGTGGGATGGGTCGCCGACTTCGCAGAGATATATGCAGGTTGTCGATAACGGCGGGCCGAACATGCAGGTCAAGCTGGATGACGATGAGCTGATTTATATCCGGCTGAATCCCAGGACGCACACGCCGTTTGGATTGGGGCGGCTCGAGGTTGCGTTCGAAACGATCAACGCGTTTCTAGGAGCGCATCGGTATGCGTCGAGGCTGGCGTCGAACACGGTGGTGCAGTATGCGCTGTGGCTGCAGGATTTGACGCCGGAGCATCATGAGCGGCTGATTCGGTGGTGGCAAGACGAAATTGAGGGCACAGGAAAGGTGCCTATTTTATCGGTCGAGAGCAAGCCGGAGGTACTGAGGTTCGGTGGAGGCACCGATGCAGACTTACGACTGCAGTGGCAGGAATTTCTGCTGCGCGTCGTCGCCGACGCTTTCGACCTTCCTCCGTTTTACCTGGGCGTGGAGCGGGATGTGAACCGCTCCACCGCGGAGGAATACAGCGACCTGGCGTTCCGGCAGGCGATTGTGCCGACGGCACGGTTGCTGGCCGAGGCGCTGACGCGAGAGGCGATCGCGAAGAAGCTGGGATGGAACGATCTGGAGTTTGCGTTTGCGGAGCTGGATACGACCGATCCGCTGGAAGAGGCACAGATTCAGCAGATTCTGCTGCAAAACGGCGTGTTGACCGTGAATGAGGTGAGGCGGATGAGGGGGCTGGGGCCCGTGGCAGAAGCGGCGGCGGAGTGAGAGGAATGCATAGGTCCTTCGCTTGGCTCAGGATGACAACGATTTGAAGGAGTCGGAGATTTCAGAATGATTGAACTGGAGAGCATGGCGGTGAAGATGCCCGAGGTGAAGGGGCATCCGAATCGGGCGGCGTTTCGGGGAGTATTGACGGTGGTCGATGTTGCGTCGGAACGAGCACCGGCGGGATCGAAGGGACATCGGGTCGTGCTGACGCGAGCAGCGGCGGAAGCGGCCTTGGCGTCGTTGCTGGGCATGGCGCTGGATTATGCGCCGTCGCTCGATCGGCATGATCAGCGGCGGAAAGTGGGAGTGATTACGAGCGCGGAGATTGTCGGGAAAAATCTGGAGGTGGGTGGGTATCTTTACGCGAAAGATTTTCCGGAGGTCGTGGAGGAGATCAGGAAAAGGGGACCGCGGACCTCGGACCTCAGACCTCGGGCTCGCGAAGTCGGAGCCGAGTTTTCTGCGTTCGGAGAATTCCCAGGTCTCGCAAAAGCGGCGAGACCCTTCGGCAAGCTCAGGGCAGGCTGTGGAGCATCCCGAGCGGGAGAACGGATGTCGCTGGCGGCAGTCGTCAAAGGGCTGCGTGAGATCGTAAAAACGGAGCGGGAGGGATCACGCTCGATCTGTGCCCTCAGCGGCGAAACCGGGACGACGAGTGGGCTGGGAATGTCGTATGAAGTGACCGATGTGGCGGTGGCGGACACGCGGGCGCGTGTGTGGACGTTGACTCATGTGACGTTCACGGGCGCAGCGATTTTGCGCCGGAATCGAGCGGCCTATGAAGAGACGTGGATTGAGTTGGTGTAGTCCCGAGCCGAGAGTCGCGAGTTCCGGGAAAATGCTCACCGCAGAGGGCACAGAGGAACACGGAGGAAGTCAAATTCCCCGGCTTGTCTTTGCAGCGACAGAAAGCGAACAGGGATGCACGTCGATCGCGCGATTTATTCGCCGCACCAACCGCGGCGATTCGCGCGGCGCGCTCAGGTCCCTCGGCGAGCAAAACCAGCCCGCCTGAGGATGACAACCGAGGATGGGTTTTAGTTTCGAGGAGGACAGGAAAATGAATGAAGAGATGGTGCAGCAGTTGATGGCGACGGCGGAGAAGCTGGCGAACGCGGCTGAATCGCTGGATCGCGTGTTAGGACGGCTGGATGCGCAGCAGGAAGCGCTGAATGCAAAGGTCGATCGGATTGTGGCGTCGGTAGATGAGCGCGCGCCATCGGAACCGGAGCGCAGCGAAGCAACGCGGCAATTGCAGGAGCGGGTGGCGGAGCTGGAAAAGTCGAATGCCGACCTGAAAGCGCAAGCGGCGCGGATGGTGCGGAAGACGCTTCCTCCGATGGTGTCGGCGATCCTGGCGAAGAATGGCGAGATGTCGGGAGAAACGATTGACAAGAGCGCGCTGGACAAGTCGTTGCAGAGTTTGAGCGTGGAACAGAGGATTGCGGTGAAGGCGGAATTGGCGAGAGCGGGAATGATCGAGTAAATTCCCCATCCAACGAAAACCGCGTTGGGCGGGGCACCCAGCAGTTTCTCAGTGGACAGTTAGGGCGCGACTTTGGTCGCGCCTTTTCTGTTTCACCACAGAGGACGCAGGGGAGCACGGAGGAGGTCAAACTCCCCACCGTGTCGCAAGAAACGAGACGAGGATGGGGTAGCCGGGGTCAGGATGCGCGCCGATCGCGCGATTTTATTCGCCGCACGGAACGCGGCGAATCGCGCGGCGCGCGCAGGTCCTTCGGCGACGAGAAGCACGTCGCCTCAGGATGACAAAAGATTTGCGAGTTTCGAGAAGGGATAAATCAAAAAGAGGAGAAAACATGAGAGCACAATTCCTGGATTTGATGGCGGCGGCGGATTATCTGGGGCCCGGGGCGATAGAAATCAACCGGTACCAAACAGAAATTTTCGACATCGTGCGGCGACGCGGAGTATTCGGGCAGAGGATCAAGCAGGTGCCGGCGACGGGGCATCCCTCGCGATTCTTCGAAGAAACGGCGATTGCGGCTCCGACGGCGACACAGGCGTTCGTCGATCCGAGAAATATCGCTCCGACCGTGAATGCGCCGACGCGAGTGGAGCTGTCGGTTCCGCTAAAGGCGTTGGTCAACCAGATCAACTACAACCTGTTCGATCTGGAAGTCACCGCGCAGCAGAGCCAGTTTGCTTATTTGCAGGCGAAGGACCTGGCCGATGCCGTCGACGGGCTGATGAGGACGCATGATGTCGCGCTGTGGAATGGCAACGACACTTCGCTGAGCGCGCCGACCACATCGCAATACTTTGGCGTGATTGGGCAGATCGAAGCGGGCGGAAACACCGTCACGGTTGCGAAGAGCAGCGGCAACATCGTGCAGACATTCAGGACCACAGTGGCCACGATGGTTTCGAATGCGTCGTATCAAGTACGGCCGACGGCGATCTATGCGAATCCGATGCTGCTGGATCTGATCGATCAAGAGATGAAGGCTGAGTTCAACGTTGTGATGGACACGGTCGAAGTCACCGGCGGATTTCGGGTGAAGGCGCTCTCGACCCAGGCGGGCGATCTGCCGCTGATTCCGGATTGGTCATTGGGATACACGGGAACGATTGGGTCGGGGGCAACACTGCCGGCGTACATCGTGACCGAGGATCTGATCGAGTATCACTGGCTGACGGATCCGAATCCGCGAGTGTTCAAGCTGGGATTGCCGTCGGCCTTGACGCAGCAACTTGTGGTGGTGAAGTTTGGAGCTCCCGTGGTGAAGGGGGCGAACTTCGCGCACTATGAAGTGAAGGTGACGGACTAGGAGCAAAATCCCCACCCTACGAAAATCGCGTAGGGTGGGGCACCCGCCGGACGTTTTGTTACCAGAGAGGGCACAGAGGAACACGGAGGAGGTCGGAATCCCCGTTCGCCTGCTTACAAGGGGCACTGGCTGCGCTCGCGGGGCGGACCAATGGGTCCGCCCTTACACAACAAGTGAGAAATTCTTATGAACTATTTGGCGACGACGGATTACTTGACATACGGACTGGACGCGACTACCGATGAGTCGTGGGTGACGGCAGCGTCGGCGATCATCGATGCGCACTGCCGGCGGGACACGCTGGGAGTGAATCAGTATGAAGAGCGATTGAAGCTGCCGCCGGAACTGAACACGGTGCGGCTGAGTTACCTGCCACTGGTGACGGTGGCGCCGCTGCCGACGCCGATTGTGTCGTTGCAGGGGCGATATGGAATTCCGCGGCGCGGAGAATGGCCGTTTCCGGAGTTGAGTCTGGAATTTGCGCTGGTGTTCGCGTTGCCGGGGATGTGGACGGCGATCGACCCGACGACGATTGATATCTGGACGGACTCGGGCGAGCTGACATTTCCGGTGAATGCGCTGGGATTGTTCTTCAATGAAGTGGATGTGATCTACAACGCCGGATACAGCACAGTTCCGACGCCGGTACAAGTGGCGTGCGCACAGATCATCAAGAATGCGCAAAACACCCCAGGGTTGAACATACAGTCGAGTCAGATCGACCGCATGCGGCTGCAATATTTCGGTCCGTCGCTGGTGGATGACATGGTGCGGAGCTTGCTGGCTCCGTATGTGTCGCAAAAGGGGGCATAGGGGCAACAGCAGGTCCCTCGACTGCGGCTTTGCCTCGCGATCGCGAAGCAAAGTCCTCGCTCGGGATGACAGTGAGTTGGCAGTGGTGAACACGTCTTGAAGTTGCGATTGGGAGGGGATCATGGGAAGCGGGATATGTGGAGCGGCGCTGATACGAGCGGCGAATGCGATGCTGGCGGCGCTCGGGGGAGACCAGGTGAGCTTGCTGCTACCGGCGAATGCGCTGGCGAGTGATGCGGCGGGACAGCTGGGATTAGTCGACCCCGGAGTGCAGCAGGTCGTGGTTGCGCCGGTAGTGACGCGCAATTTGCCGATGACGAATGCAGGGCCGGCGAGAAAGATCGAATTTACGCTACCGGCGTCTGTGCTGGAAGCGCAGTTGCCGGCACTCGGGATGGGGACGGTCGAACAGCTTTTTG
>JASIKQ010000208.1 GCA_030049565.1 Candidatus Sulfotelmatobacter sp. | reverse complement strand
ACGTAGCGGAACATCTGCATGCGGCCCGGATATTGTTCGGTGGTAAACACACGATTCTGTTTGTCGATGGCGATACCGACCAGCGCTTTGAACTGGCCGAGGCCGCTGACGTGTACGTCGCCAATATAGGTCAGCAACTGGCCTTCGCGGTTGAACACCTCCACGCGGTCCTGCTCCTGATCAGCCACCCAGATATGGCCGTCACAATCGACGGCGATGCCCTTGGGGCGGGTGAAGTATCCCGGGCCATCCCCGGGTTTGCCGAAGGTGCTGAGGAAATTGCCGTCGGCGTCGAAGATTTCCACGCGGTTATTCATGGTGTCGGTGACGTAAACATTGCCGTCTTTGTCGAGCGCGACATTCGAGGCCCCGCCGAATTCGCCGGGGACGGTGGAAGTGTGCTTTTTGCCCGGAACCCCGATATGGCGGAGCAGTTTGAGGCTGTCGGCGTCGTACACCTGGACCAGATCTTGCTGCTCATCGACGACATAAAGAAAACGGTTTTCGTTGTCGACCGCCATGCCCACCGGATCCACCAATCCATCGCTGATTTGGCCTTCAACTACATGTTGAGGGTTGAACACAAGAACCCGACGCATCTTGCCATCGGAAACGAAAAGCCGGTCGCTGTCGTCGATGGCCACACCATTGATCAACCCAAAATGCGCGTCACTGCCGTTCTTGATGAGCGTAGCGTCGCGAGTCTCCGTGTTGAAGATGAATACCGCTCCGACTTTTTGATCGGCCACATACACCAACCCCTTGGAGTCGATGGCGATTCCGTAAGGCCTCAACAGCTGGAAGGGGAACTTCTTGAGCTTATCGACGTTATCGACCTGTTTGGTGCCTGCCACGCGATCCATCCAGCTCTGCTTGGGCTTTTTGGTAGGGGCCGGAGTACGGTCAATCTTCATGCCCGCAAAGTAGTTCAGCCAGCGGACGCGGGCAATGTTGGGCGGGTTGGGCCAGACGAGCTTGGAGTAATCAATCGGCTCGCCGTGGACCTCGGGCGCCGGCGGAGTGTCCTCGGTCTTCTTCTTCTTTTTGTCTTTGTCGCTCCCGTACGCGGATCCCGGCAAAGCCAGCCCCAGGGCCAGCAGGATCACCAGCGTCGCCAGCGCTGTGCCGTTGCATTTCGATTTGGAAGAAAGCGCCAACATACTCGTAATCTCCTGTCTCTAGTTTCCGGTGGTTGCATCCCGCATGTTAATTCTGTTCTTGTGGCAACTGTCGCAGAAGGCCATATTGTTCTGCTGGTCTTTCACCAGCAGGTCGGAGTGCGCGGAAGCGTGCGGCTGATGGCAGCTCAGGCAAGCCAGGTGGGTCTTGACCTTGCTGATATTTGCCGGGTCCATGATGTCTCCGACGGGGTGATTTTCTACCGGATGTCCCAGCCCATACCGCAGTCCCAGAATTACCACTCCATTCTTGCTGAAGTAGTCCTCGGGCAACTTCACCTTGCCGTTGAAGATGGTGACCACGTGCTCGGCTTCGAGCTTCTGCGGAACTGAGTCGGGCCCGTGACACTCCAGGCAGAGAGGATTTCCCTTGGCGCGGAGCAGGTGATCGTTGTCGCCGCCGTGCGGCTCGTGACAGGTCGCGCAACCCTGAACGAAAGCAGGTTGGTGAAGCACGTGCTTTTTGGACAGCTCGGCCTGGTCGCTGTGGCAACCAAGGCAGATATCGACGGCGTTCGTCTTAGGAAGTCCCGGCTGATTGCTGGCGTGAGGGCTGTGGCAGTCGGTGCAATCGCCGGCTGCACCCGGATGCGGAACTTTAGCCTTCTCGATTAGTTCGGCTTTATCGGAATGGCAAGTCACGCAGAGCGACTTGGCATCGGCCTGGGTCAGCACAACCTTTCCATCCTTGGCTGGGGCGTGGCAGACGTCGCATTGCTTGTCCGCGAATGGAGGATGCGTGAATTTCGCCATCAGCTTGGGGCCGGCGGACTGATGGGGGTCGTGACAGCTCACGCAATTGGCCTTGTCGAAAGGCTGGTTCTGGTGCGCCTTCTGGAGGTCGGCGCCTTTGGGGTCGTGGCAGTCAATGCACAGAGCCGGGGGGGCCTTGGTGAGATGAAAGTCGAACTCGACCTTGCCGATCTCACCGGTTTTGTGGGTGGTGTGGCAGGTGTCGCATCCCATGTCGAGGGCCGCATGCCGGCTGCCTTTCTCAGGAACATCGACGCCGATTTTGTGACAGGTCAGGCAGAGGTTGTCTTTCGCATCGCCCGACTCGGCCTTCAGCAACTGATTCTTATTCTCCGCTGTGTGCGGATCGTGACATTTGAGGCAGTCGCGCACCGCCGGAGGATGGACCTTACCTTTTATGTCGGCAGCATTTTTGTCTGCGTGACAGGTCAAGCACAGAGCAGACGGAGTCGCCGTAATCAGCTTGATGTGAGTTACATCTCTAACGGTGCGAATCTCGTGACAACTGTTGCAGCCCATGGCAATTGCGGAATGCACCGACTTGCCCTTGGTCTTGTCTTCGTGGCACTGGAGACAAGTTGACGGGTCCGCCTTCGGATCCAGTGTCACCGGATGTTTCGCTGCCGATGCGCGGCCGGCACAGAGAAGAATTAAAATGCAGCACACCAGCGCATGCAGTGCATGGCTGGTTCGAGGACTTGATTGGAATGATTTGAACGCCACTGCCCCACTCCTCTCCGTGTGCATTGCACGCCTCAGGCCTTAATGCGAGGGCTAGCGACCCCTCTTGAACAGTTGAGGTTAACACGTTGCGAGTCAGCTGCTTAGGCGGCCGCCACGCGCCCCCCCGCCATCCGCAATTGTTGCAAGCTTCATCACATTTGGGGGCTATCCCACAGTGGAATGATCGAAATGACGCAAGTAATCAGCTTCCTCAAAGACTAAGGGCCGCACGTACTTAATAATAAGGTGATTATCCCCTTGACAAAGTATAGGAGATTTGCTACTTTCAATATGCGAGGCAGCCATGAAGATGCAACCCTCCGTATTCGAGATAGTTAGCAAGTTCGCCGATGAAGAAAAGTGCATCGCTCACTTTGAGCGCATTCGCTGGCCTAAAGGTCTTGAGTGTCCGCGCTGCGGATTGAAGCGCATTATGAAGTTTGACGCGGAAGGCAAGACTCAGAAGATTCGGCACCTGTA
>JASIKQ010000019.1 GCA_030049565.1 Candidatus Sulfotelmatobacter sp. | reverse complement strand
AGATGATTTAAAAGATTTTCATATGTTGCTGGCGGTGCAGGCTACGAGCCACCAGGTTACGCAATACTCCTTGATGCTGAAGAGCACGGAGGCAGCGCGGGCGGAGATGAGCGCATTCCTCGATGAGCTGAATAAGGAAAAAGATCATTCCCAGTTCGCCGCTCGAGGTGCGACGGCGGAGCAGGCAATTGAAAAAGCGCGGACGGACGCAAGAAATTATCTCGACGACTTTTCTGAAGCGCAAAGAAACGGGTTGAGGGAAGTCAGCAAGAAGTTGCTGAAGGAAGAGGCCGATCTGGGGCAGGAGGCGCGTACGCTGGCTGCGGAACTCAGTGATGCGAAGACGCCGGTGCAACTGCTGTCGAATGCAGCGCAGAATCTCGACCAGGCGCTCGTGAACCTGCGCAGCCACGAACTCGAACTCGGAGATGAAATGAGCATCTCGGTAGAGGATCAACCTGAATCAAAGTTCGAGCTTGGGGCCGCGAAGAATTCCATTCAGTTCGCCGACCAGCCCGTCGCGATCGTCACGTCAGGGGCGGTTTCTCGCGGCAAAGCAGGGAACAACCAGAGCGCCTTTACGCTCGAATTGAATGAAGATTTGTCTGATCTGCAACAGAACATCACTCGAGTTCTGCGCTCGCAACTGAATAAATCCGAGCGCTGCGGAGAGCATCTTGAAGTGCAGGACGCGACGCTCACGCCGCTGGCTCCCGCGAGCCTGGTGACCGTCCAACTGCATTACGAGCGCTGGACTTGCCTGGGGCGGGAGAACATGAACGAAATGGCGGAGGGCAATGGCACGATCGAAGTGAAGCTGATTCCTTCGCTGGAGAAGGATGGAGCGGTGCGGCTCAGAGCAGAGACGAACCGCGTCGAGGCTCCGGGTTTGGTCGGCGAGTTGCTGAGATCAGGATCGTTAGGCGACGAACTGCGCGAGAAAGTAGCGGAGGTTCTTGTGGCTGCGGCGCAGCGAGGCGGCGATTTGAAAGCAATTCTTCCGGCCGCCGCACAGGGACACGCCGAATTGACTCGAGCGCAGTTCGAGGGTACTGGAATGGGCCGACTAACCATGCTGCTGACGGGAGAAATAAACGTCTCCGGCCAAGATGCAAAACTGTTGCTCGGCGAGTTAAGGCGGAAATCATCGTCGCCCGCAACGGCGCAAAGCGTGCCACAATAGCGCCCATTTCCTGGCTATGCCACGCGTGTTACCGCTGCTGGCAAACACCAAGATCCCTCGCTTTGCTCGGGATGACATCTCACAACGGCTGACCTCTCATATGGGACTACAATCTTGCAAAAAGTCTTTCTCATCTTGGTGGTGATTGCACTCCTCGGCGCAGGGGTCTGGTGGTATATCCGTGAGCAAATGCTCGGCAGTTACAGCCCCGCCTACCGCGAGTTCGCTTACGTCAGCAACGGCAAGAGCAATAGCGTTTCAGTGATCGATTTGCTCACGTTTCGACGGGTGAAAGACATCGCCGTGGGGTTAAACCCTACAGGCATTGCCGCGAATGCCAGGAAAAATGAAGTTTATGTGGTGAATAGCGGCTCGAATAACGTGAGCATTATCGATGCCGAGAAGAATGTTGTCGTCGCGACCATCGGAGTGCAGGGCAAGCCGTACTTTGTCGATGTCTCCGAAGATGGCAAGCGGGCTTATGTGGCCAACTCGGGATCGAACAATGTCTCGGTGATTGATTTGGAAAGGCGCTCAGTCTTGAGCAACGTGCGGGTTGGTGCTGCGCCGGGCTTGGCGCGGGTTTCATCCGATGGCGCGACCGTGGTGGTATCGAACCGAGGCGACAATACGGTTTCTGTGGTCGATGCGAAGCTGCTCCACGTGCGGGCCACGCTGCCGGTGTGCCAGCAGCCGGAGGACATCGCGATTCTTCCGGATTCGAGCAAGGCGTTCGTGGCTTGCTCGGGATCTTCGCAGGTGGCGTCGATCGAATTGGCAAACGCGAAAGCGGAAGCCAATCCCACGAGCGATCATGTTCTGGCTTTCTTGGATGTGGGGCGGACTCCAGTGAATCTGGCGCTCAAACCGGATGGCGGCGAATTGATCGTGAGCGACTTCGATTCCGACAGCATTTCGATTATCGAAACTAGGAACGACGAAGTGGGCAGCAGCGCCCTGATCGGACAGCATCCCACGCACGCGGTGGTCACGAACGACAACTCGCGGCTGTATGCGAGCAACTTCGGCTCGAACAGTGTCGCGGTTTATGACATTGATATCGGCAAGCGAATCGCGACGCTGGCAGTAGGCAGCCGGCCGGATAGTCTGGCGCTGTCGCAGAATCAGAATTATCTTCTCGTCCTCGATACGCAAGCTGGGGACGTGACGGTAATTCAGAAGCGCAATCCCCGCAAGCTTGAGCCGACAGAGTATTCACTGCTCACCATGATTCCGGTGGGGGTGCAGCCGAACGCGATCGTAGTGAAGGCGTTCATGATGAGCGCGCCAACGAAGAAGTAGAAGTCGATTGCTGCTCAGCGCGCGCGTGCAACTTGTCACCTGGCGTAATCAAATTGACGACTCTTCGGCATCGGCTTACCCCCAGACTTCAAATAATGAGACCCAGAGGGAACGTCCCACATCAAAACTAAGAACACCAGCAGGAGTTCGGGGATTGTTTTCTGTGGGGACAGCATCTGCGGCCAGGATTCGGGTTCGCCGAGGCGGTGAGTGTGTGTTTCTCGCACCGGGGACACCGACGCTTTCCAGCGCGCCTGCTCTCTGGCAGGGCGCTCTGCTTGAGCGCCATGCGCACGGGCCATACACGGCCGAAACTCATCAGCATCTCGCCTACTTCCTGTGCCTTCATCTCGGCGAGCCCGCGCCTCTGGTGTGGCGGTCAAGGGGCAGGACGGGCGAGAAAACCATGGGGCCGGGATCCATCATCCTGCTATCGCGGGGCACGGAAGATGCGGTGTCCTTCCCTAAGCCAGTGCAGCGGATTCTTTTGAATCTGGAGCCGTTTGTCTTGCAGCGCGCCATGCCAGAGAATAACTCGGGGCGCGACATAGAACTGGCCGACCAGTGGGGCCTGCGAGATGCGCAGATTGAGTACATTGTGCGCGCCCTCGAGGCCGACCTCGAAGCCGGACTGCCATCGGGTAGGCTGTTTGGAGAATCCTTAATCAGCGCTCTTGCAGTCCATTTACAGCACCGTTACGGCGTGACTCCGGCAAAAAGCGTGAAACCCGGCGATGGCCTGCCTAGAACGCGGCTGAACCGCGTGCTGGATTACGTCGAATCAAACCTGCACCAGGAGATCGCACTGTCAGCTCTGGCCGAGACCGCCGGCATGAGTCCTCACTATTTCTCGGAAATGTTCAAACGGTCGACCGCCTTCTCCCCGCATCAGTATGTGGTGCGGAGACGGATTGAGCGTGCCCGCAAGCTGCTGCACAATCCCAAAATTACGGTTTTTGAGGCGGCGGTGCGAAGCGGTTTCTCCGAACCGAGTCATTTCACGAAAATCTTTCGCCGCATCGTGGGAGTGACCCCTACACGATGTCGGACTGCTTTATAGCGAGCCGAACTTACACCTACTCAATCGGACCATTCGCTGAAAACAGACCTGCATAGTTTCCTTGGGGCTTGAATCTGCTCCCACATTCGAATTCCGCGTCCCAATGTCCACGCGATATTTGCCGGACAAAAGAACCAGAGACCGGAAGTTCGCACCAGAGCCCAGAAATTCGTGCACATCTATTAGGCCGAGTTCGGAATTCAGGCTTCCGAATTCAAGCTTCGGAATTCAAGAAAGGAAGGCAATTATGAACACGAGGGAGTTCGGGAAGAGTCTGGCGGCACCTCTGGCTCGAAGGGCAGTGCGTCTGTTTCTGCTAACGGCGGCGCTGGCTGTGTTTAGCTCTGCTCCGTGGGTGGCTGCACAGGAAACCTGGCGAGTGGATCCGCAAGATTCCGTTGCCCGCATGTCGTTGGGGTCAGGAGCCAAGGCCGTGGAGATCGGGTTGGCACGCGTCCGGGGCGACGTCGTTTTCAAATCTGGGGATGCTACAAATCCGGTCATTCACCTGGCCATAATGCCAGACAACGGTTTAGGCGCCGATCACGCTGAG
>JASIKQ010000207.1 GCA_030049565.1 Candidatus Sulfotelmatobacter sp. | reverse complement strand
TGTTCGTCGCGAATGAACTGAATGGCGCGCTTCACCGCGGGGTGATTGATGTCGTACCCGTAGGTGGCCAGCATCTCGAGAATACGGCCGGTGATATCGACGGTGGGGGGATCGAGCATGGCGTTGTGGTCGGCGAAGGGAATGTACTGGAACACCATCTTGTCATTGTTCTTGTCGAATGATGCCCAGCCGCCGTTCTTGCATTGCATGGAAAAAATCCAGTCGATGGAGCGCTGCACGGACTCGCGCTGATAGCGCCCGTTGGGATGCTCGACGTGGCTGAGGGCGAGGCAAACCATGGCACTGTCATCGACGTCGGGATAAAACTCGTTGTTGAACTCGAAGTACCAGCCGCCGGGCTTGCCTTTCTTATTCTTGAACTGCCAGTCGCCGGGAGTGCGTACCTGTTTTTGCAGAATCCAGTCGGCGCTTTTAATCATTCGGGGATCGTTCGCTGGAATGCCGGTTTCAGCCAAGGCGAAGAGCGCGTACGCCGTATCCCAAACGGGAGACATGCAGGGTTGCATGCGAAAGGTGTCGCCTTCTTCGATACCGAGTTTCTCGAATTCGTCGAGCGCGCGAATTACCTGGGGATCATCGAGAGAGTAGCCCTGACAGCGCAGGGCGATGATAGCGTTCAGCATCGAGGGATAGATAGCCCCCAAGCCGTCGCTCATTTCGAAGCGCTCGAGCATCCACTTCTCCGCCTGCTTCAGCGCAATGGAGCGCAACGGCCGGATATGAACGCGCTCGAACCAATGGGTCAAACGGTCGAAACAAAGGAAGAAGTTGCGCCAAGAGATCAGCTTTTTCGACCAATGGAGGTGCATGCGCGACTTCAGCATGCCGCCGACAAATAATTCCTCCACACCCATTTCGCCGGGGATCTTTTTGAACGGCTTCTTGGCGTAGCAAATCGAGAGCGGAACCAAGATGGCGCGCGACCAAGAGGAAATTTCATAAATGTTGAACCAGAACCACTTGGGAAACAGCACAATTTCCGGCGGAATTGCGGGAACCGCATCGTAGTCGTATTGGCCGAAGAAGCAGAGATAAATCTTGGTGAAGGTGTTGACTTCGGTCACTCCGCCAAGCTCGAGAATTTTCTCACGTGCGCGTTGCAGAACAGGGTGATGGGCTTGGTATCCGGCGAGCTTCAAACCGAAGTAGGCCTTTACCGACGCGCTGACATTGGAGGGCCCGCCGGCGTAGATGCTCCACCCACCGTCTTGGTTCTGGTGCCGGATGATCCAATTGGCGGCTTTGCGGAAACGCTCCGGATCGCCGGTTCCGAGCAGAGTGTGAAGCAGGATGTAATCCGATTCGAGCGTAGTATCGGCTTCGAGTTCGCCGCACCAGTAGCCTTCCTCGCGCTGGGCTGCAAAAAGCCACTTGCGGGCGGCGTCGGTCGCGGCGCGGACCCGGCTGGTTAAATCGTCGATTTTTCCGAAGCGAAGCTGTGGCGCGGAGGCTATATGAGAGTCGGGGGAGTTAGTGTCCATGGACTTTTAGCGTCTCCGTTAATCCGCAGAGGCAGTGGCCGGAGCGGCGGCGATCGCTTCGACAATTTCCGGCGGCAGCCCGAAGCGCACGTTTTCCGGCATCACTTCGAGTTCCTGCACATTGTCGAAACCTTTTGTAGCCAGAAATTTGATGGTTTCCTCCACCAGGCATTCCGGAGCCGAGGCGCCAGCCGTGAGGGCGATCGTCTTAACGTCAGTCAGCCACTCGGATTCAATGTCTTTATAACTGTCGATGAGATGCGCGTTCGTGCCCAGATTACGCGCCACTTCGACCAGACGATTGGAGTTTGAGCTGTTTTCCGACCCCACCACCAGCAGCAGATCAGATTCGGAAGCTACTTCCTTGACCGCGACCTGACGATTCTCGGTGGCATAACAAATGTCTTGCGCCGCCGGTCCTTTGATATTTGGGAACTTTTGTTTCAGAGCAGCGATGATGTCTTTCGTCTCGTCGAGACTTAAGGTGGTTTGGGTGAGATAGGCAACACGATCGGGATTGGGCACATTCAACAACTTCACCTGTTCTGGAGTGCCCACGACCTGCGTCACCAGCGGGGCCTCGCCCAAAGTTCCAATCACTTCATCGTGGTCGTGGTGGCCGATCAGGATGAGCGAATAGCCCTCTTTGGCGAACTTGACCGCTTCCACATGAACCTTGGTGACCAGCGGGCAGGTGGCGTCGATTACTCGCAACCCACGGCGCCCGCTGTGCTCGCGCACTTCGGGGGAAACTCCGTGGGCGCTGTAGATGACGCGCTCGCCATTGGGAACTTCATCTTCGCTATCGACGAAGATCGCGCCTTTGCCGCGCAGCTCGTCCACTACAAAGCTGTTGTGGACAATCTCCTTGCGCACGTAAATGGGTGGGCCGAAAGCTTCGAGGGCGATGCGGACCACATCAATCGCCCGGACAACCCCGGCGCAAAAGCCACGCGGCTTCAGCAAAAGCAGCTTCTTTTCCTTATTTTTTGGCGCCATCAAACCCCTATAGTTATGATCTTCCCCGGCCTCATTAAGATGCATGACTGGGCTGGCAAAAGCAAACTAGTAGCTTACAGGAACCCCTTTAGTGCATTGTTTATAAGCTATCGGAAAGCATCGGTCTGGTCAATGTAAGCTCAAGAAACCGCAAGAATTAGCAGGGATTGGCAATTTTCAAGTGGCGAATGGATGACAGGCGTTTGCGTCGGCCTTTTACGCATTCGCCTTAATCATCTGCTCGGCGTGTTTGCGCGAGGCATCGGTTAGCTTGGCGCCGCTCAACATGCGCGCCACTTCCTCGGTGCGATCTTCACCTGTGACAGGGCGGATGAGGGTGCGCGCGCGGCCGCCCGAGATTTTTTTCTCGATCACATAGTGATGATCGGCGAAGGTGGCAATTTGAGCGAGATGTGTGACACATAGTACCTGGTTGGATCGTGCCAGTGACTTTAATTTCCTCCCTACAGCCTCGGCGGCTCGGCCACCGATGCCGGTGTCGATTTCGTCGAAGACCAAAGTGCGCTGAGATGAATTCGAACTGGAGGTTTTCATGGGGAGCCGGGTTTGCGCTTTACTCTCGACGCTTACTTTCAGCGCCAGCATCACGCGCGACAATTCCCCTCCGGAAGCGATCTGCTCCAGGGTGCGAATGGGCTCGCCGGGATTGGTGGCTATCATGTAGGTGACCTGGTCGATTCCCGCGGCTGACCAGTTTTCTTTTTCCTCGCCGCCGGCCAGCTCAATGCGAAAGATCGACTTCATGGCGAGATCATTAATCTCCGATTCGACAACTTTTTCCAGCTTGCCCGCCGCTGCCTGCCGCTGTTTTGAGAGAGCTTGTGCGACGCGGAGATATTCCGCTGCGGCTTCGGCCAGATCGG
>JASIKQ010000206.1 GCA_030049565.1 Candidatus Sulfotelmatobacter sp. | reverse complement strand
CGGCTGCTCCCCCAGACTCTTCCGAAGATGGAGCATTTGGAGTTGGCGGCAAAGTTTACTCCGGCACGAGCGATCGGCGGCGACCTTTACGACTTCATCCCGTACTCTCTTTCCCGCCTGGGCATCGTCATCGGCGACGTCAGTGGAAAAGGCGCTCCCGCCGCTATTTACGCGGCTCTGGTGAGCGGCATCCTGCGTTCTCATGCGCCGGTCGAGCCCGGCCCGGGAGATATGCTCTCGGCTGTGAACCTGTCGCTGGCGGAACGGCGCATTGACGGCCAGTTCGTCTCGCTGATCTATGCGGTGTGGGACGACCCCAATCGCACTTTGGTGGTGGCAAATTCGGGTCTGCCCCGTCCTGTTTATTTGCAGGATGGAAAGATCCAGGTAATTGAGGCCACGGGTTTGCCGCTCGGACTGTTCGATGACGCCAACTATGACGAATTCCATTTCGAGGCAAAAGCGGGCGATATGTTCATTTTCTTCTCCGATGGAATTCTGGACGCGCGCAATCGTAGCGGCGATCTTTTTGGCCGGGGCCGCGTGGAAAAACTCATCGCCAATTGCGTTGGCCAGTCCGCCGCTTCGGTCGTGGATCGTCTGTTCAAAGCTGTGGGCGAATTTTCTGCCGGCGTCGAGACTTTCGACGATCAGACCGTGCTCGCGATCAAAGTCAAAGACGGCAGCTCGCCGGATGCTCTCAAACGAAAATGAGCCCGCGCAACCAGGTGCTGGGGCATTCTTACAGCTGGTTTGAGCGGCCTCCGGGGTTCGTGTTTCGCAAGCAGCGAACGCGCGGTGGCGCAAACCTGATACTGCGCTGCGATGATGTCCTGTTGCCCACGCTGGCTGAGCGTTATGGAACGCCTTTGTACGTCTATTCGGCAACTGCAATCCGTGAAGGTCTAAAGGTCTTTCAAACTGCATTTCGGGATGTTCTGCATACCATCTGCTACTCGGTCAAAGCCAATTCCAACTTGAGCATTCTGCGCTTGCTGGCGAAGGAAGGATGCGGCTTCGATGTTGTTTCGGCCGGAGAACTGGAGCGGGCATTGGCCGCCGATTCGACTGTGGCGAGGAGGGTCGTGTTCTCGGGCGTGGGCAAGTCTCGCGATGAGATGACCGCGGCTCTCAAAGCCGGGATTCTTATCTTCAACGTCGAAAGCGAATCGGAGCTTTTATTGCTGGCTGAGTGTGCGGCCCAACAGCGCAAGATGGCGCGAATGGCGCTTCGCGTGAATCCGGATGTGGCGGCAGATACTCATCCCTACATCGCAACCGGCCTGCGTAAACATAAATTCGGCGTACCGACGGGGGCCGCTCGCCGTCTGTACGCCATGGCAGCCAAGTCGCGGTATTTGAAGATTGCCGGGGTAAGTGTTCACATTGGTTCGCAGATTACCGAGACTGCACCCTTCGGTGAGGCCATGATGCGGGTCGCCGATTTAGTCCGTGCGCTTCGCGCGGAGGGCCATGCAATTGAATACGTCGATGTCGGCGGCGGACTGGGGATTGAATACCAGCAGCCACGAAACAATTTCGTCGAGTATGTAGCCAATTATGCGCGCGCCGTAATCGAGCCGCTACGAGGCCTGAATCTTCATTTGCTGTTGGAACCGGGGCGCTCGATTGTCGGTCCGGCGGGCGTGCTGCTGACGTCGGTGCTTTACAAGAAACAGAACGACGGCAAGCGATTTGTGATCGTGGATGCGGCCATGAACGACTTGATCCGCCCTGCGCTTTATCGTGCTTATCACGAGATCACTCCCGTGGTGCAGCGCCAGAACTCGTCACGCGAAGAAACCGTAGATGTTGTTGGCCCGGTCTGCGAATCGGGAGATTTCTTCGCGCGTGATAGAAATCTGCCGGAAGTGGAAGAGGGCGATCTGCTGGCGATTCTCGATACCGGCGCCTACGGGATGGTGCTGGCCTCAAATTACAACACGCGCCCGCGCCCGGCGGAATTATTAGTGAGCGGGAAATCGGTCAAAATTGTTCGCCGCCGCGAAAAGCTACGCGACCTTTATGCGGCCGAGTTATAGCTGGCCGACCTCGCTGCTGCGTGGGCTTCGTTCTCCCCATTTCATCTTGGTGCGGAGCACGTGAAAAAAATCGGCTTCCGTGCGAAACAAACTCACCACGTGCTCAGACTTGCGGCAACGCACACGGTCGCCATCACGCAAATCGAGGCCGGGCTGGCCATCCAGACTGAGATAAGCAACTTCTTCGTCAGTGCGCATCAAGATCTCGACCACCGCCGAATCCGGCACCACCAATGGCCGGTGCGTCAGCGAATGCGGCGCAACGGGGGTGATTACAAAAGCGTGAACCGTCGGCATAACCACTGGACCACCGGCTGAAAGAGAGTACGCAGTCGATCCCGTGGGTGTGGCCACGATCATGCCGTCGGCGCGGTAGCGGGAAACGAATACGTTATCGACGAACAGATCGTAATTATTCAACCGCGCCAGAGCCGTTTTATTCACCACGGCGTCGTTGAAGGCCATGTATGTGCCAACTATCTTTTCACCACGCAGCAATTCACATTGCATGAGCGAACGCCGCTCGACTGAAGCCCGGCGCTGCGCGATCAATTCCAGCATCGCGAACAAGGATTGCAGGGGCACGTCGGTGAGAAAGCCGAGAGATCCGAGATTTACGCCCAATAGCGGGGCGTCAGTTGAGGCTGTCTCGCGGACGGCAGAAAGCAGCGTGCCATCTCCGCCCAGTACGATCACGAGATCAAGCTGGCGCGACGACATTTGTGAGCGCAGCAGCTCTTCCTGGCCATCGCAATACTTCGCGGTTTCAGGATCGACCACCACGCGGTAATCATGCGCGTGTAACCACTTCAGCAGTTTGGGAACGGTGCGCGCCACCTCGGGCCGCTCCGGACGCGAAATGATAGCTGCGACTTTCAATGGAGAAGATGAGGGCGTGTGGGCCATGTTGAGGGCGAAGAGAGATTGTACAGAATCTAGCAGGAATCGCTGGCAGCAACTCTCAGAAAGTTCCCAACAGCAGAAATTCCCGGTTTCCTTCCGCACCCAGAATCGGGGATTCGGTGACATCGGTGTGGTGACAGCCGAGCTCAAGCAAACATTTTTTTGCCTTTTCCACGGCCGCCAACTGCACGGCCTCGTCGCGCACGATGCCGCCCTTGCCGACGAATTCTCGACCCGCTTCAAATTGAGGTTTCACTAGGACGACAATCTGCCTTGCAGTGCGCCCCGTACTAGAGGCGGGAAATGCGGCGTCGATCACCGTTGGAAGGACCAAAACCGCCGAAATGAACGCCACATCGACCGCGATGAAATCGACTTCCTCGCCGATCAGTTCTCTGGTTATGTAGCGCGCATTGGTTTTTTCCAGTAGCCGCACACGCGGATCATGGCGCAGCCCGAAGTTCATTTGCCCATAGCCGGTATCGATGGCAATCACGCGGGAGGCGCCGTGTTGCAACAGACAATCAGTAAACCCGCCGGTGGAGGCGCCGACATCCAGGCAAATCTTACCGTTGATATCGATCCTCCAGTGCTCGAGCGCGCGCTCAAGTTTAAGTCCGCCGCGGCCGACGTACTTAAGATCTTCGCCCAACAGGCGGACCGCAGCATTTTCTTCCACCTCTGCGCCGGCTTTGCGAAGCTTCTGATCGTTAACCAACACCTTCCCGGCCAGAATCAGCGCCTGAGCCCGTTCCCGGGAGACTGCCAGGGAACGGTCGACGAGAAGTTTGTCGAGTCTGACTTTTCTGACTTTCAAATGGAGCAAAATTTGCCTGAAAGAGGAATTAAAATTGTCTGCAAACGGGCTTACTCGCTACACAAAAGGGCAGCACTTTCTGCGGTGCAAAATGCTGAACCATCAGTCGATGAAGGACTTACAAAATTACCCCCGCATTTTTCCACAGAATTATCCACGCCAGTGTTGAAAACTCCCGATTGCTTTTTTTCTGGGTTTGTGTTTTCATGCCGAGGCGTTCATAACGCAATACTCATAGCGCAATAAAAGAGCCGCCCGAAAGAGCGGCTCCATTTTATTTTTCCGGCACGTCAGCCGGCTACCGCTTCCAGCAGCTTCTGATCGATGTCGAAATTAGAGTGCACGTTCTGCACGTCATCATGCTCTTCGAGCGCTTCCATTAAGCGGATCATGGTATTAGCGGCCTGACCCTCGAGCTTGATATATGTCTGCGGAATCATTACCACGCTCGACGAGGCCGGCTCAATGCCGGCCTTCTTGACCGCTTCGAGCACCGACTCGTACGCCGAGGGGTCGGTCAGTATCTCCCAATTGTCACCGTCATCTTTCAAATCTTCGCCACCGGCTTCGAGAACGATATTCATCAAGTCATCCTCTTTTGCCGCAGTCTTGGGAATGATGATGTCGCCTTTCTTGTGAAACATCCACGAGACGGCGCCGGCTTCAGCCATGTTGCCGCCGTTTTTTCCGAAGACATGGCGAATTTCACTGACCGTGCGGTTGCGATTGTCGGTGTTGATATCGAGCAGGAGGGCAACACCGCCAGGTCCGTAACCCTCGAGCGAAAATTCCTCGTAGGTTGCGCCGGGCAGCTCGCCTGTGCCGCGCTGAATCGCCCGCTTGATGTTGTCGGCCGGCATGTTCTCGGCTTTGGCGGCGGTTATGGCTGTCCGCAAGCGCGGGTTGGAGTCGGGATCGCCACCGCCATTCTTGGCGGCAATGCTGATCTCTTTAATAAGCCGGGTAAATATTTTGCCCCGCTTGGCGTCGAGCGCGCCCTTCTTGTGCTTGATTGTGGCCCATTTCGAATGGCCAGACATGGATAGACCTCGTATTTACTGATCTTAATTGATGCGGAATTCGCCGTCAGAGGAGATCACAGGATTGCCTCAGTATGCACGCAGGCGAAACAAAATTATAACACGGTGCAATTTTCTACTGGAATGGAGGGCAGTAAGTTAATGGGCTTCCTTGAATTTCGCAGGCCCGCTCCGAAGTCAAGGAAGCCTACTAGCCGTAACCTGGCCTTAATAGGTCATTGACTAGAACCCGCTTCCCTCCTACCATTCCTGCGTGTCTTCCCCTGCGCATGCCTGACCGGGTCATCAGTCACTACAGGATCCTCGAAAAAATCGGATCTGGAGCCATGGGCGAAGTTTTCCGCGCGCATGACGACCGACTCGGCCGCGATGTCGCTCTTAAACTGATTCGCCCATCTTCCAGCGCGAATCCCGATCATCTTCGCCGCTTCGAACTGGAAGCCCGGGCCGCGGCCGGGCTGAACCATCCCAACATCGTCGCCATTTATGACGTAGGCTCCCACGAGGGCTCGCCTTACATCGTTTGCGAACTGCTCGAGGGCCAGACTCTGCGCAGAGCGCTAGCTGAAGGACCACTTCCGGTTCGTCAAGCCGTCGATTACGTGCAACAAGTCATACTGGGCCTGATTGCCGCTCACGGTCATCGCATTGTTCATCGCGACCTCAAGCCCGAAAATCTTTTCGTTACTACTGACGGGCGAGTAAAGATTCTCGACTTCGGAGTGGCAAAGTTACAACCCGCAGTGGAAGACGAGGGCCGTCCCCTGGATCAGTTGACCACGGTCACGAAGAGCGGCTCGGTTGTTGGCACCATTGCCTACATGTCGCCGGAGCAACTGCGAGGCAAAGCCGTCGACCACCGCAGCGACATTTTCAGCATGGGCGCGATTCTATACGAGATGGTGACCGGCCAGCGGGCTTTTCGCGGCGAAACCGAGGTCGACACCATGACCGCGGTGCTCCGCGAAGAACCGCCGGACGACTATTTCGACGAGGCCAGGGTCCCGTTCTCCTGCCGCGAAGTCATCCGCCACTGTCTCGAAAAGGAGCCGGAGAATCGCTTTCAATCGGCTCGCGATCTGGCCTTTTCGCTTTCGACTCTGACGGAGGCGGCCGGTGAGCGCGCGGTGCGTTTGAGAACCCAGCGATCCGGATCAAGAATTCTTCCATGGGCCGTGGCTGTAGTTTTCCTGCTCGCATTGCTGCTCGTTTTAGGAAATCAGCTAAGCCACAAAACCGTTGTCCCTTCCTACCAGCGATTAACTTTCGAACAGGGCACAATCTACTCGGCGCGCTTCGCCCCCGATTTTCGCGCAATCATCTACGGTGCCGCCTGGAATGGCAAGCCCGTGCAGATTTTTTCTACGGTGGGGGAGTCGCACTTGACCCAGCGAGTGAATGTTGAGGATGCGAACCTGCTGGCCGTCTCCGGCACGGGCGAACTGGCTTTGGCGCTGCGCGGAATGCCTGGGGCCCACCTGGAAATCAAAGGTGCAACGCTGGCACGCACACCGCTGGCGGGAGGCTCTCCCCGCGAAGTGCTGCAAGATGTTCCCTGGGCCGACTGGGATGCAAAGGGCGAACTGGCGGTTGTGCATCACGTTCAGGGACACGACCAAATTGAATATCCTATCGGCCATATGCTCT
>JASIKQ010000205.1 GCA_030049565.1 Candidatus Sulfotelmatobacter sp. | reverse complement strand
AAGTGCCGCCGAGAAAAGCATGGCCGATGAAGTGATCGCGCGCCTGCCTCGGCGTTATGACCAGATGCTGGGCCGCCGGTTCGACGGCGGAGTCGATCTCTCGGGCGGGGAGTGGCAGAAAGTCGCGCTGGCACGCGCGTATCTGCGCGACGCGCAGGTGCTGATTCTCGACGAGCCTACGGCCGCTCTTGACGCGCGCAGCGAATATGAAGTGTTCAAACGTTTCGCGGAGTTGACGGCGGGAAAAACAGCGCTCTTTATTTCTCATCGTTTTTCGACGGTGCGCATGGCGGATCGCATCGTGGTTTTGGAGAACGGAAGAATCGCCGAGGATGGCACGCACGATCAACTGTCTGCCTTGGGCGGACGTTACGCAGAGATGTTTGAACTGCAAGCCGCCAGTTATCGCTAAGAGTTTTTAGGCATATTTTCGATGCCAGAGAATGTACATGTCGCGATTGGCAATGCGGAAGAAGAGCGGCTGCCGGGATCGGCGCCTGAGACGCACAATCCGCTGGCGCTGCACCAGAAAGCCGAGGAGTTGGCGAGCAACCTGAAGTGGTTGCCGAGCACGCCGAGTTCCCACGCATTTGCCGAGCGGACACGCGCGGTCATCCGCGCCTTCGAGCCGATATTTGCGGCTTTGCGCGTGCCGCCTTCGACGCCGGTCTCAGACGACTATCGCTGGCTCTATGACAACGACCGGCTTATCTATACCGGCTTGTACATGGAGTTGCAGAACTCGACGACACGCAAACTTGCCACGAGAACCCCGCATGTACGCGACCTGAAACGAGCGGTGGTTCCGCGCGCGCTGGCGGTAGCCGACGGTTTTCTGGAAGCAGTTTCCTATCAATTCAGCGAGCAGGAATTCGCGCTCTTTGTGGAGGCGTTTCAGCGGACCATAACGATGCAAATGCGCGAGCTGCGCTTGCTTCCCGCGGCTTTGACCCTGGTGCTGCTGGAAAGAATTGCGTCGCGGGGAGAAGAGTTTGTCGGCAATCCACAGGCCTCCTTGGGGATTGGCGTCTGCATGAGAAGCTTGCGCGATCTCGCGCAGGCGACGTGGAAGGAAATTCTAGAGCCGCTGATGGCCATGGATCAGGTGTTGCGGCGCGATCCCGCGGGCGCTTATGCGCAGATGGATTATGAAAGCCGGGATTTATATCGCAAGGGCATTGCGAGGATGGCCGCCAGATCAGACTTTACCGAAACGGAGGTTGCGGAAGCCGCGGTCGCGCTGGCGGAGGAGGCCAGGCGGCATCCACCGATCGACCCGCGGAGTGCGCTGCGGGAGTCGCATGTTGGCTACTACATTGTCGACAAGGGTGCGCCGCTGCTGGCGCAGCGGGTGGGCTATCATCCGCATCTGCTGCCGAGAATTCAAGACTGGATGCGGCGGCATCCGGACGAATTCTTTCTGCTCGGGATCGAAGTTCTGACGCTGGCGATTGCGTCCGCAGCGGTGTTTCTGCTTACCGAGCCTTCCAGTTCCCTCATCTTTATTGCCTTCGCCATGCTGGTATTGCTGCTGCCCAGCTCCCAGGCGGCAGTCCAGGCAATGAACCATCTGGTCACGCTATTGCTGCCTGCCGAGCTGCGGCCCAAGCTGGATTTCAGCGAGGCGATTCCGGCAGATTGCGTGACGCTGGTCGCAGTGCCGAGCTTGCTTCTGAGTGAAAAACAAGTACGCGGACTGGTGGAAGATCTGGAAGTCCGGTTTTTGGGAAACCACGATCCAAATATTCATTTTTGTCTACTCACCGATCTGCCGGATTCGCGCGAGCCGGACCGCGAAGACAGCGAACTGGTGGCGCTTTGTTCGGAGTTGATTCGCGCACTGAACCAGAAATATGCCAGCCAGAAGATGGGATCGTTTTTCCTGCTGCACCGGCATCGGGTTTACAACCCGCGCGAGAAATCGTGGATGGGATGGGAGCGTAAGCGCGGCAAACTGCTCGATCTGAACAAGCTGCTGCGCGGGCAGCATGACAGCTTTCCAGTGAAAGTGGGGGACGTTTCGATTCTTCCGGGGGTGCGTTTTGTGGTCACGCTTGACGCCGACACCGAACTGCCGCGGGGAACGGCGCACCGGCTGATTGGGGCTCTGGCACATCCGCTGAATCAGGCGATTATCGAACCGGCGAAGAATATCGTGGTCGAAGGCTATGGCATTTTGCAGCCGCGCGTGGGCGTGAGTGTGCAGAGCACGGCCACCTCGCGCCTGGCCGCGATTTATGCGGGTGAAACCGGATTTGATATCTACACACGAGCGATTTCCGATGCCTATCAGGATCTTTATTCCGAGGGCAGCTACACGGGTAAGGGAATTTACGAAGTCGACACGCTGCTGCGCGTGCTTGACCGGCGCTTCCCGCGAAACGCGCTGCTCAGCCACGATTTGATTGAAGGTGCGTACGCGCGAGCGGGATTGGTCAGCGACATCGAGGTGATTGAGGATTATCCCTCGCATTACAGCGCCTACAACCGGCGCAAACATCGCTGGCTGCGTGGCGACTGGCAGATTGCGGGATGGCTGCTGCCGCAAGTGCCGGAGGAATCGGGACAACGTGCGCGAAATCCCCTGTCCATGATTTCGTGGTGGAAGATTCTGGACAATTTGCGCCGCAGCCTGGTGGAACCGGCGACTTTTCTGTTGTTTGTGGCGGGCTGGGTGGTGGGCGCGCGAGCTTGGCAATGGACGCTGGCGGCGTTGTGCATTCTTTTCATGCCTGCCTGGTTTCAGTTGGCGGGAAATCTAGTGCGCGCCATGGCGCGAAAAGATTCGAGCATCGCCCGGCAGTCGTGGAGCGATGTTTATACCGCCAACGTCAACCTGTTTTTCACGCTGACCTTCCTCGCTCATCAGACCTTGGTTTCGCTCGATGCAGTAGTGCGGGCGCTGGTGCGCCGGTTGGTGACCAAGGAGCGCCTG
>JASIKQ010000204.1 GCA_030049565.1 Candidatus Sulfotelmatobacter sp. | reverse complement strand
ATCAACGATCAGATGCCGCGCACCTACGGAGACAGCTTCATCCACGTAAGCGAGATTGATGCGATCGTCGATTCTTCCCGCCCGCTTTGCGCCATGAAACCCCTGGTTATCACCGAGATGCACAAGGCCATCGCTCGTAATGTCGCGAGCCTGATTGATGACGGAGCTGTGCTGCAGATCGGCATTGGTGGGATTCCCGAGGCCGTACTGCCGTTCCTGATGGACCGTAAGGATCTTGCAGTTCACAGCGAGCTGATTTCCGATGGCGTGATTCCTTTGATCGAAGCGGGCGTGCTCACCGGCGCGCGCAAAAATTTCAAGCCGCGAAAAATCATCGTGGGCTTTGCCTTGGGCACCAAACGCATGTTCGATTTCGTTGACAACAATCCGATTTTCGAGTTTCATCCCACGGCTTACACCAACGATCCTGCGCTCATCGGACGCAACGATAATATGGTGGCCATCAATTCGGCTTTGCAGATCGATCTGACCGGCCAGGTCTGCTCCGATTCGATCGGCAGCCAGTTTTATAGCGGCATCGGCGGCCAGGTGGATTTTCTGCGCGGCGCATCGCGCTCCAAGGGCGGCAAGCCCATCATCGCAATCTCCTCGACCGCAAAACATGGCACGATCTCGAGGATCGTGCCAACACTCAGCCCCGGCGCGGGGGTGGTTACTTCACGCGGACTTATCCGCTACGTGGTTACCGAGTACGGAGTCGCGTATCTGCACGGCAAGACCATCCGCGAACGAGCGCAGGCTCTGATCGACATCGCTCATCCCGATTTCCGGGAAGAGCTCTACGAGTACTGTGAGAAAACGAAATGGCTCCAGCGGCCAGCGGCCGCCGAGCCGGCAATGACGAGGTGAAACATGGCGGGCGCAGCGCGCGGTAACGTCGTCGTGAATGCCGAAGAGTGCAAAGGATGCGGGTTATGCGTGGAGTCATGCCCGCCCCACTGCCTTGAGCTGGGTGCAGAACTGAACGCCTACGGCGCGCATCCGGCGCACTATACGGGACACGACTGCACCGGATGCGGAATCTGTTTCTACTGCTGTCCGGAACCGGGCTCGATTACCGTCTACCGCGTAAAGGCGAAGCCAAAGGCAGTCGCTGTGCCAGGAGGCGAATATGCGCCGGCTCTGTAAGGGCAATGTTGCGGTGGTGAAAGGCGCGATCCTGGCCGGATGCCGTGCCTATTACGGCTATCCGATTACCCCAGCCAGCGAGATCGCCGAAGCGGCGGCGCTTTATTTCCCCCAGGTCGGGGGAACATTCTTGCAGGCGGAGAGCGAAGTCGCCGCCATCAACATGGTGTATGGCGCGGCGGCCGCGGGAGTCCGGGTCATGAGCGGATCTTCCGGTCCCGGCCTCAGCTTGATGCAGGAAGGCATGTCCTATCTTGCGGGCGCAGAGTTGCCTTGCGTGATCGTCGATGTGATGCGCGGAGGGCCTGGCCTTGGCAACATCGGTCCGGAACAGAGCGACTACTTCGCCATGGTGAAGGGAGGCGGTCACGGCGACTATCGCAATATTGTGGTGGCTCCCGCGTCGGTACAGGAGATGGCCGAACTCACCATGCTGGCCTTCGAGCTCGCCGACAAGTATCGCAATCCCGCGGTCGTGCTCACCGATGGTTTCGTCGGGCAGATGATGGAACCGCTCGACCTGGAATTTCGCGAACTGCGACCGCCCGACAAGCCCTGGACGGTAAAAGGAACGCCCGAGACGCGAGCCAACGTGGTCACCTCAATTTATTTGGAGACCGATGAACTGGAAGACCACCAGCGCATGATGGAGGCCAAGTATCTGCGTGCCCAGGAAGCGGAACCGCGCAGTGAATTGGTCCACACCGACGATGCCGAGGTACTGCTCGTCGGCTACGGAATTGTTTCGCGCATTCTGTTCTCCGCCGTCGAGGCACTGCGCAAGGAGGGCATAAAAGCCGGGCTGTTCCGGCCGATTACCTTGTGGCCATACCCAACAAAGAGTCTGGCCGAAGTGGCGCGAAAGGTCGAGAAAGTCATTGTCGTGGAATTAAGCAACGGACAAATGCTGGAAGATGTGCGCCTGGCGGTTGATGGCAAGGTGCCAGTGGAGTTCTACGGCCGTGTGGGAGGCAATGTACCCTCGGTTGCGGAAATTCAACAGGTTGCTTTCGCGAGCATTGGCACAACCGTGTGAGGCGGTTGCAGGACTAACGAGGATAACGAACATGGAAGCCGAGAGCGTGATCAGCGCGGGTGAGGCTCCACCTAAGGCTGAGCGACGTGAGCCGGCCGGCCCCGCTGTAAATGAAGGCGAATACGAGGTCATTCACTCGAAATCGCCGGTATTCTATGACCTCTATGAGCGCAAAACAGAGCTGAAACAGCAGACGCACTATTGCCCCGGCTGCGGTCACGGAGTCGTGCACAAGCTCATTGCCGAGGCTCTGGAGGAATTGGGGTTGCAGGATAAGACGATCATCGTCAGCCCGGTAGGCTGTTCCGTCTTTGCCTACTATTATTTCGACGTCGGCAATGTGCAGGTCGCGCATGGCCGCGCGCCGGCTGCGGCTACGGGAATCAAACGCGCCTGCCCAGACAAGATCGTCATTTCGTACCAGGGAGACGGCGATTTAGCTGCCATCGGGACTGCCGAAATCGTGCACGCCGCCAATCGCGGGGAGAAAATCGCTGTCTTCTTCGTGAACAATGCCATCTACGGCATGACCGGCGGGCAAATGGCGCCCACGACGCTGGTCGGGCAGAAGAGCACGACTTCACCTTTCGGGCGCAGGCCGGAGAATGAAGGGTTCCCCATCCACATGGCTGAGATGCTGGCCACGCTCGAAGCCCCGGCATACATCGAGCGGGTGGCGCTCTCCGATAACAAAAACATCATGAAAGCGCGGCGTGCGATTCGCAAAGCGCTCGAGATCCAGAAAAACGGCTCGGGTTTCTCGTTCGTGGAAATTCTATCTCCCTGCCCAACGATCTGGGGCAAAGATCCGGTAGAGGCGCGCAAGTGGGTGCTCGAAAAGATGATTCCCGCCTTCGCGCTGAATGTTTTTCGCGACCGCATCCCATCGGTTCCCAAGATTGAAGTGCCACAGCGGAGTGTGACGGAAGTGCTGGAACTGGGAGCAGAAGTTGAAGAGAACAGCACCTCGGCCGCGAGGCACGTCCATCATTTCAAAGACGTGAAGATCAAGATTGCCGGATTCGGCGGCCAGGGCGTGCTGCTGCTCGGCCAGTTGCTGACCGAGATGGGCATGCGGGAGAGTCTGGAAGTGAGCTGGTTACCATCGTATGGGCCGGAGATGCGTTCAGGCAGCGCGCATTGCCACGTCTGCTTGTCGAAAGATCGCATCGGCTCGCCGCTGGTTTCGCAGCCGGACGTGCTGATTGCGATGAACGAATTTTCTCTGCGTAAGTTTGCTCCCGAAGTCGTAAGCGGAGGTGTGATTCTTTACAACGGCGCGACCCTCCCCGCGGACTTTGCTGCGCCGGCGGCGCAGGTAGTGGCCATACCAGCAGCCGAAATCGCCGACAAATTGGGATCGACCAAAGCGGCAAACATCGTCATGCTGGGCGCGCTGTTGGAAGAAACCGAATGCCTCTCCTCGGGAACGGCAGTCACGGTTCTGGAAGATAAAGTGAAGAAAGTCGAACTGCTGGAAATCGATCGCAAGGCGCTCTCGGCAGGACGATTATTCATCGACGATCAAGCGCACCTGGGCGCAGTGAGCCAGCCCGACGGTTTCGCGTAGACGCCAATTGCTCGCGGCCGGTTGCGCTCTGGGCAATGCCGTCCAATGGCAGGGGGCCAGTGCCTGCTTCTGTCCCGTTAAGAAGCGACTAATCCCGCCCCTTCAGAAATACCGCTCCCAATCACCGTTAAAAGTGACAACAATCACTGCACCCTTCCCCTCTACAGCAGAGAATCTCAACCAGGCAACCATAGGTTGCTGAATTCTCTTACATGCGTTTCTTGGAGCAGCTGTTTCGGTGTTCACTTTTGCAGCGAACGCATGAATGCGAGAAGAACCGTTGCTTTTATCAGTACCAAAACCTATAGGAGAGGAAAAGGAATCATGAAGACGACGAAGCTGATAACTCTGGTGGTAACGATTGCGTTAGGCCTGTTCATTTTGATCCCCAATCTGTCCTGGGCTGCCGATGACGGGGCCACGATCTATAAGGCGAAGTGCGCGGCCTGCCATGGAGCGGATGCAGCCGGCAAGCCCGCGGCAAAAATCCCCAGCTTGATTTCCGAAGATGGAAAGAAGGCCTCGGATGATGCCATTGCCAAGTCCATTAACACAACGGCAAAGCATCCAGCTGGAGTTAAGGCTCTCCCGGCGGACGATGTCAAGGCAGTGGTGGCTTACATTCGCAGCCTGCAAAAGTAAGCGGTTTGCGGTCATTGTCTGGTCCTCTTTGCGCCATCGCTTGCCCAAACAGCAGCGGGAAGAGAGAGCGGAGAGCGAGCATGGAGATGTCAGGTTCAATTCGGACAAGAGTGAATTCCCGCCGTTTTATTGTTCCCGCGACATCGAATCCTCTCATCGCCCGGAAGGATGGAACAGACGCCCGGGGCCCGGATACTGAGTACTCCGGCCCCGGTCAATTTTCTGGGATGGCT
>JASIKQ010000203.1 GCA_030049565.1 Candidatus Sulfotelmatobacter sp. | reverse complement strand
GAAGCCATGGTGATGCCTTACACATTTAAACCCTCTTCCATGCTTACCCAGCTTCAGCCTGGCGATTCAATTACCGCCGAGGTTGTCGTCGAGCCCGACAAATACTGGCTGGAGAATGTGAAGGTCACAGGACATTCGCAGGCGCCTGCCAACAAGCCTCCGCTGACGATGCACATTCCTTCTCCGGGGGACGAAGTACCCGATTTCAAGCTGGTGAATCAGAGCGGCAAGAGCATTTCGCTGCATCAGTATCGCGGCCAAACCCTGCTTCTGACGCTGATTTATACCCGCTGTCCGTTTCCGGATTATTGTCCGCGAGTGAGTCATGAGTTCGCGGAGATCGACAAGCAGGTTCGCGCTGATCCCGCTCGATTCGGCAAGACTCATCTGCTGAGCATCAGCTTCGATCCGGCGCATGACACGCCACGCGTGTTACGCGAATACGGATTTTCCTGTGCGGGTAGCAAAGATCCGGCGCTGTTTTCGCACTGGGAGTTCGCAGCGATTCCGAAAGAGGAATTGCCTTCGTTTGCCGATTATTTCGCGCTCACCTACAAAGAGGAAGGCGGTCTAACTACTCACTCGCTGAGTACTGCGGTGATTTCCGCGGATGGAAAGATTTTCAGGTGGTATCACGGGGCGGACTGGCAGGCGTCAGATTTGTTGCAGGATGTGGCAGCCGCGAAGGCCGGCTGAGCGAGATTGTCATCCTGAGGTCGCCGCTTTTCGCGACCGAAGAGCTTGCCCTGAGCGAAGCCGAAGGGATCCAGGCGAGCGACCGCGCCGCGGCCCCTCTTTTGGGCCGCAATAAGCGCGACGCGAGCATCCATATTTCTTCAGCGTGCATAACTTATGAAATACATTCTTGTTATTCTTGCCGTCTTCGGCATCATCGTCTCGGCGCTGGCGCTGCGTGAGCACTATCGCGAAGCGGGCGACTCGCCATGCAGCATCAACGAGCGCTGGGATTGCGGTATCGTGAATCACAGCCCCTATGCGATGCTGGCCGGCATACCGGTGGCCGCACTCGGCATGTTCGGATACTTCCTGATGGGCGTGCTATCCTGGCGCCGCGCTTATCGAGTGCTGCTGGCGGTCACGCTGGTGGGATTGACATTTTCTCTTTACCTCGCCCACATCGAGAAAGACGTTCTCGGCGTCTGGTGCATCTATTGCGTCATCTCCCTGGGGATCATCTCGCTGATGACTTTGCTGGCTCTGGCGACCACGATCGTCGCAAGGCGAAGGCCGGCGTTGCACGTCAGGTGAGGTGCCACCGCTGCGAAACGATTCCTACGCCGGACCGGCCTCCGACGTATGGTCGTGAATGATCTTCCATCCATCCGGAAATTTGCGGAATACGAGGGTGAACAATCCGTGCGGCGTCTTGCCATTTGGCATGGTCAGCTTCCATGAACCGCGCGCAAAGGCCCCTTGCTGACCCAGCACTTCCACACGCAAGTTGGAGAATTCGAGGCTTCCCATGGCATGTCCGGGGCTCGTATACGTCGCCAGGTAACGATCGAGCGTAGCCTGCCATCCATCGCGCTCCTGGGCGCCAGAAAAGAAAGTAAGCTGCGGAGAGTTCCAATAGCCGGCCATGAAACCTTCCAAATCGTGCCGGTTCCAGGCTTGCTGCTGATCGCGCATCACTCGCTCGATGGCTCGCTTTTCGTTGCCGTAACTTCCTTCATCCTGAGCCTGTGCTTTGCGGCGGTTCACGGGCAGCATGACTTGCAACCCTCCCAGGAAAACAAGAATAAAGAAAGCAAGGCGATTGCGCATTGCAAACCTCCCGAAGTACTGGATAGAGCGCACTAGTATCACACGCTTCCTGGCATTCCGACTAAATCTTCTTTGAGCTATGCGAACCCATGCCTCCCCGCCACCATGCCGCGCGTTGTTCGCTTTTCGTAACAGAAATCACTTTTTTACAGCCCCAGCAACAATAAGTGCAAAACTTCTGGCAATTGAGGGGGCGAGGTGAGTCCGAACAACTGCCCGCGCTGCGGCGGTACCGGATACGTTTCCCGGCCTGTGGACATAGGCGGCAAGTCCGAGGGCGTGGCGTTTATCCGCGTCAAATGCCCTGCGTGTGCCGGCAGTGGCCGGCAAGAACCTACACCTTCCTCGACCGCGGGCTGACCGCACGGCCTGTGGTGCTTGCGAAAACGTACCAGCCCGGATCGGCCATCCTCCCGCCGTGAAATGGCTATCCGGGCCGGACGTTTCTATCTCCTCCGACTACCCCTTCATCCCTGGCCACAACCTCTTTGCGATCTTCGCGAGACCTGTTGCGCCCCTAGGCAAACTCTGATTTTGCCGTGTGTCCCCGTGACCTTTAAGATTTGCTGGGACCTGGCCAGAGTTTCCTTAGCGGTCAGAATCTTTTTGCCCGACGAGCCTGCGCTAAGAGCTTTGGCGCACTCCCTGAGTTCGCGCGGCATTCCCCTCCTCGCCGGCGTACAATCCTTTCAACTTCTTCGAGGAGCATCGAATGACACAGAAAGTAATCGAAGTTGTTGGAACATCCAAGCAAAGTTTCGCCAAGGCCGCCGAAGCCGCCGTCGCTGAGGCGGCAAAAACCGTGCGCGGCATCAAGTGGGCGCATGTGGAGTCGCTCGACATGCAGCTTGAGGGAGCCAAAGTCCTGCTCTACCGCGCGACGACAAAGATCTATTTCGACGTGGAGCACTGATCATTGGCTGTTACCCTGGATACCGAGAACGGACGCGCTCTGGCTGAGCGCGTCCGTTACT
>JASIKQ010000202.1 GCA_030049565.1 Candidatus Sulfotelmatobacter sp. | reverse complement strand
GGAAACAATCCTTCCTCCAGGCCGCTGAGAAAAACCAGCGGGAATTCAAGGCCCTTGGCAGCGTGCAAGCTCATCAGCGTAACCTGCGCGCGCTCGTCGTAGTCGTCGGCATCGCTGATGAGCGCCGCATGATCCAAGAACTCGTCGAGCGTCTCCGCGCGGTCGCGCGAGTCCATGGCTGCATTAACCAGCTCGCGCAAGTTTTCAATGCGCGAGTAGGCTTCCGGTGTGTCTTCCTCTTCGAGCAGCTTGATGTAACCGGTGCGGTCGATCAAAAACTTCAGCAAGTCAGCGGTTGAGACTGTTGGAGGGGGGAATACATCTTGCGACGCGTGTGACTCTGGCGGAGTTATTTGGTCTGAGTCAGCCGATGGGGCCTCGGAATGACGATCCGCTCGGGAGACGTTGTGAACCGAGTTCGCGTCAGACGAATCTCTGAAATCAAGAGCAAAGTTGTCGAATTCGGTCGGGTCAAATGCGGTTGCATCTTGCGATTCGGCTGATGCGGAGAGGCCGTCATGATTTATTTGCGGCGTTTCGCTACTGACGTTCTGATTCTCGTGGGACGATGCTTGGAGTCTCTCCGCAAAGGTGCCCGCCTGCATCGCTCGCGCATCCTCAATAAGTTGCTGAAAACTCTTCAGTGCCGTCACAGCTCGCGGCGGCAGCAATTGCCGTTGAATCGCTTCTGCGATCGCGCCCCACAATGACAAGCCGGTCTCGAGCGCAATCCGCTCCAACGTCTCAATCGTGCCTTTGCCGATGCCGCGTGCCGGTGTATTAATCACGCGCAACAACGCAATCGAGTCGTCCGGGTTCTGAATCACCTTCAGATACGAGATCATGTCTTTGATCTCGGCGCGCTCGTAGAACGAGAATCCTCCCACCACGTGATACTTCAAGCCATATCGCCGCATGGCCTCTTCAAACAATCGCGACTGCGAATTGGTGCGATAAAGCACCGCCGCCCGCGGAGTTTCGCCGCGCTCGGTTGCCTCCCGCAAATAGCGGGCAATTGAGTCGGCCGCGAACAGCGCCTCATTCTCGCCATCCGGAGCTTCGTAATAGCCGATCTTTGTTCCGCCCTGGCGCGAGGTCCACAAATTCTTTCCCTTACGTCGCACATTGTTGGCCACGACGGCCGACGCCGCCTGCAAAATATTCTGCGTCGAGCGGTAATTCTGCTCGAGGCGGATGATGTTCGCCTCGGGAAAGTCCTGCTCGAACTCGAGAATGTTGCGGATGTCGGCGCCGCGCCATGAATAAATCGATTGATCCTCGTCGCCCACCGCGCACACGTTGTGCCGCGTTCCTGCGAGCATGCGCATCAGTTCGTATTGCGGCCGGTTCGTATCCTGATATTCGTCGATCATGAGATATTGAAATCGCCGGTTGTAATAATCGCGAACCGGAGCCGAAGTTTTCAGCAGCCGCACCGATTCGAGCAGCAAATCGTCGAAGTCAAGCGCGTTTGCCTTACGCAGCTCTTTGCGATACTCCTCGTACAGGTGCGCGATCTTCTCCGTCTTCGGATCGGCCGACTGCAAGTAAAGCTCCTGCGGATCGAGCATGTGATTCTTGGCCCACGAAATTCTCCCAAGCACGATGCGTGGCGTAAGCTGCTTGTCGTCCAGTCCCAGCCGCCTCATGATCGACTTCAATATTGATTGCTGATCAGCCTCGTCATAAATCACAAATTTCTTGGTGTGCCCTAGCGGCGGCTGCCCGGGCGCAGCCGACGGAATTTGCAGCGCTTCGATATCGCGGCGCAACATGCGCACGCAAAAGGAATGGAACGTCGAGATCACCGGCTTGGCAATGCTCAAGCCGCCGACCAATTTCTCGACCCGCTCAGCCATTTCCCCCGCAGCTTTGTTGGTGAAGGTCATTGCGAGAATGGATTCGGGCATCACCCCCATCTGCTCGATCAGATAAGCGATTCGATACGTAATGACGCGCGTCTTGCCGCTGCCCGCGCCAGCGAGAATAAGCACCGGGCCTTCGGTGGTTTCGACGGCCTCACGCTGTTGCGGATTGAGTTGATCGAGAAAAGACACTGCGGGAGTGGCTCCGGGGTTGATGATTCGATTTTACAGGAGCGGGTTGGGTTTGAAGTTGAAGGTCGCCTTTCCCGACAAAAGTAACTTGACCTTAGATGACCTCTCCTGAAGTTGTCGCAGGGTGATGTGATGCCCAGATTCAATTGGCCCCGAGCAATCGGGGCCTTCATGTTTGAGATCGATGGGCGTCAGATCCAGCGCCTAAAGGCGATCTGACAGTTAGCAATCTACGGCACGAATAAATGCGTGCCCTGATACGAGTCACCCAGACGCGAATCTAACTGCCGGAGGCCGCGGTCTTGCATTGTTCACAAGGGCAAATTTCCCGCAGGAGCTTCCACGAGTAAATTCCCAGGTCATGCCCATCGTTCCACTTGAAGCGGATTGCGTACTTGCCCATGCCTGCGGCGGAAAGCGGCTTGGCCGCTGGCTTGAACATGGGCAGCGCACCGGGAAGAGTCTTGGCGGGTTCTCCCGGCTTACGCCTGCTTTTTTCACGTTCTTCGTTGCACATGGCGCAAGGGCAGGCGTCGCGCAGAAAGGCAAACGAATAATGCGAAACGTGGCCGTCGCCCCAAACGATATCCACGCCGGTACCGGTAGTGAGATTTACTTTGACCGATTTGGGGTCGGTAGCGGCGGTGGGCGCCTGAAGCGGGGACTGCATGGCTCCAGTATCGCACGGAGCAGCCCGCTAAGCAGCGCGCAAGAACGCAGTCTTATGCAGCCTGTATGCTCAACACATGGTGCGGGGAAGATCCAGTGCCCGGAAGATCGCTAATGAGCGGCAGTCGAGCTGGTGGAACTGGCAGCTTTGGGACTTGTCGCCACGCCAACCGCCAAGCCTCCGACAG
>JASIKQ010000201.1 GCA_030049565.1 Candidatus Sulfotelmatobacter sp. | reverse complement strand
GATTACACGCGTCGATGCCGGAAATGTAGATGAGGTCATCATCGCCACAAATCCTACTGTAGAGGGCGAAGCCACAGCCACCTATCTTTCGCAGCAACTGAAACGCATGGCCGTAAAGGTGACGCGCATCGCCATGGGCATCCCCGTCGGCAGTGACATCGAGTACACCGATGAAATCACGATGCTGAAAGCAATGGAGGGACGGCGAGAGTTGTAAGGGCAGTTGGACTCCCGCACGCGCTTGTCAGCCCTTAGTTATGAGCTCTAGGTTCAGCGGAGTCGATTGATACTGATTCGCAAACGGAGGGTGCTGGCTCCAACGCTCACCTATTCTCAGACCTGATCTGCGCCAGAGCGCCAAGGAGATTGTGTGCGCAGGTGCCACAGCAGGGGCCTTGCTGGCGGGTACCTCCCTCGGAGATGATGTCGAATTGAAGTTTGGCAGGGTTGACCCCGCACAGCTCGCATAGTTCCTGCCCCGAATGCGCCGTGAAGGTCATCGAATCCGGCACACAACCCTCCGCAGCTAGAACTTACCATTCGCAGGAAGAATGTGTATGTGACCCCTAACCACGCACTTGTGATGCACATCACATAGAGCGGATTTTTGGAAAAAGGGAATTTTTATGCCGCCGAGGCTGCACTGCGCGCCACTCTGGCCGCTGCCCGCGCAGGCACCTGTGGCGCAGGAGTGCTTTCTTCCGCCAGGATGGCCCGCACCTGCGCCAGCTGGGTCACAGCATGACGAAACTTTGCTCCGGTTACGTTGTGCAGCTCTGCCACCAGCACCGACTCGCGCAGATCGCCCAAGTGCTGACCTGCCTTTTGGGTCAGGGTGAGCCAGTCATGCCAGTCGCCCAGTGCATCCTGCAGGCGTTTGAGTTGAGCGATGAATTGTTGCGTCTGGGGAGAATTTCCTGCGAACTCAGCCGCATAGCGCGCGCGCTTGCCCAGAATGCGGTAACGGTGCAGCAATGGCTCCGTGATCGGCGATTGGTTGTTGATCTCTTTCAACATACCCTTCGCAACCGTCAAAGGATCCCGGCTGGCCGCGGGCTTGAAATCTTTTCGGGCCCGTTCCAGCCTTTTGCGAATCTCGCTTACCGTCTTCTGGTCAACCGCTCGGCTCAATTTCTTTTCCTGCCGCGCGCGCAGCTCGATCAAATGGTTCACCAACTGGGTCTTGCGCCGGGGCTCGCGGGCAACTTTCAGGCTGCGCAAAGCCCCCAGCTGAACATCGAGATCGCGCAGCTTGCCCGCGCGCCGGCGCACTCGTCCCAACAACTTCAGGAGTTTTCGCTGATTGCGATCGAGATTGGGAGAGAGCTCACACAGGAGTATTTGCAGGCGGCGAGTGCCGGTTCGAAAGCGATGCACATTGAAGGCGGGCGGCTTCGAGGAAAGCTTGACCAGGTCTTCTTCAAGCTTCTGAAAAACCGCGCGGCTCAACTTAGGATTGATCGGCATAGGGCAAAACGATTTGGGAGAAGAAAATACAATTTTGGCGGCAAAAAGGCAACATCAAAGCTGGGAGCCCAGGAAACTACCCCTCGGCTATTATCCGTATGAGGATCGCGCGCTTGAGCCATTTTTAACCTTACGTTAACAGGATTCTGTTACGGTGAGATGGAATGGCTTATTCCGCCATGCCGACGCCGCAACCTGAGAGCCCCGCTTCGCAACCCATTGAAGCCAGAAAAGTTAGCGACTTCACTCCGGCGACGAATCGGATAGCGCCGGTATTGCGTATCTCGAATGGCGAAACCGGCGATCAGATCTTTAAGTTCGCCATGGTGCTTTGTGGCGCAGCCGTGCTGGGCATGCTGGTTCTGATTGTCTATGAATTGGTATTGCGCTCCGGGCCATCCTGGCACGCTTTTGGATTGAACTTCTTCGCCGGAAGCGATTGGAATCCGGTGAGCGAGCACTTCGGGGCACTGCCCTTCGTATATGGAACCCTGGTTTCCTCGTTTCTGGCACTGATCATCGCCGTCCCGCTGTCGATCGGGGTGGCAGTTTTCACGACGGAAATGTGTCCGCCATTCCTGCGCGGACCGCTCTCCTTCTTTGTCGAGCTTCTCGCCGCCATTCCCAGCGTGGTCTACGGGCTGTGGGCGGTTTTTGTGCTGGTGCCCATTCTCAGTAATTATGTCGAGCCATTTCTGGCGCGCACCCTGGGATGGACGGGATTCTTCGAGGGTCCGCCTTACGGCATCAGCATGCTGGCTGCGGGAATCATTCTGGCGATCATGATCATCCCGATTATTTCTTCCATCTCGCGGGAAGTGCTGATGGTAGTGCCGCAGCACCAGCGGGAAGCTGCGCTGGCGTTGGGCGCGACGCGGTGGGAGATGATTCGCATCGGAGTGCTGCGCAATGCGCGGGCCGGAATTGTGGGGGGCATCATCCTCGGCTTGGGGCGCGCGCTGGGAGAAACCATGGCCGTGACCATGGTGATCGGCAATCGTCCCGAGATCGTGAAGTCCCTGTTTGCGCCGGGATATACCATGGCCAGCGTCTTGGCTAATGAGTTCACTGAGGCTACCGGCGACGTCTATCTTTCCGCTCTTATCGAAATTGGCCTAGCGCTTTTTCTAGTGACGATCATAGTCAACGCTCTGGCCCGGTTGCTGGTTTGGACTGTCACTCGTGGTCAACATTCCGCGGCTCATGCCTGAAGCTATGCCAGACAACACCAAGACCGTCGCGCCACTGACTATACCGCCTATCTCGTTGCGGCGTCGCGTCACCGATCACATGATGACCGGTTTGGCGGTGCTCACGGTCATCGTTGTGCTCGCGCCCCTGTTCGCCATCTTCGCCTACCTGGTTTACCGCGGCCTTGGCTCGATCAACTGGGCGTTTGTCACGCAGACTCCCAAACCAGTGGGCGAAGTGGGCGGGGGCATGGCCAATGCCATTGTCGGCTCGCTTCTGATTCTCGCCATCGCCAGCATTCTGGGCGTGCCTCTCGGCGTCGGCGCGGGAATCTACCTTGCCGAATACGGACGCAACCGCTTCGGCGATGCCATCCGCTTTACCGCGGACGTGTTGAACGGCGTGCCTTCAATCGTGATCGGGATTGTGGCGTATGCTCTGGTGGTCCTGACGCAGAGGCATTTTTCGGCGCTGGCAGGAGGCGTAGCCCTTGCCATCATGATGGTTCCCACCATCACCCGCACCACCGAAGAAATGCTTCTGCTGGTGCCGCGTGCTTTGCGCGAAGCCGCCTATGGATTGGGTATTCCCCGTTGGCGCACCACGCTTTCCATCACTCTGCGCACGGCCACTTCGGGCGTAATCACCGGCATCATGCTGGCCTTTGCGCGCGTGGCGGGTGAAACCGCTCCGCTGCTGTTCACCGCGTTCGGCAATCAATTTTGGAATGTGAACGTCAACCAGCCCACGGCTGCTCTGCCCTTGCAGATCTATGTTTATGGCATGTCTCCTTATGACGACTGGCACCGCCAGGCCTGGGCGGGGGCTCTGGTGCTCATCGTTCTGATTGTGACCGCCGTGGCGGCTGTGCGTTTTGCCGTCCGCCATGGTACCTTCGGAGCGGCATAGTCATGGGCGTCCAAATCCACGTCGAGAACCTGAACGCCTGGTACGGCAAAACTCAAGCGCTGTACGACATCAAAATATCGGTTGCGGCCAACCATGCCACCGCGCTGATTGGTCCTTCGGGCTGCGGCAAATCCACTTTCATCCGCTGCCTGAACCGCATGCACGAAACCATTCCCGAGGCGCGCGTGACCGGCAGCGTTCGCATTGGGGAAATCAGCGCCTACAACAGCACTTCCGCCACCGAGCTTCGCCGCCGCGTCGGCATGGTTTTTCAGAAGGCGAATCCGTTTCCCACCATGTCGATCTATGACAACGTCGCCTCCGGGCTGAAGCTCAATGGCTTTCGGGACCGCCGCAAGCTCGACGAGATTGTGCACCGCTCGCTCGATTCTGCCGCGCTATGGCAAGAGGTCAAAGATTACATTCACAAAAAATCCGGCGCCAGCCTTTCCGGCGGCCAGCAGCAGCGACTGTGCATCCCTCGAGCTCTGGCGGTCGAACCCGAAGTTCTGCTCATGGACGAGCCTTGCTCGGCGCTCGATCCCATCTCCACGGGAAAAATTGAAGAGTTGATCTTTCAGCTTAAAGAACGGTATACCATCGTAATTGTGACCCATAATATGCAGCAGGCCGCCCGGGTCGCTGAGTTTACCGGGTTCTTTCTCCTGGGCCGCATGATCGAGTTCGATAAGACGGAAAAAATCTTCACCAACCCGTCGGACAAAAGAACGGAAGATTACATTACCGGCCGCTTCGGGTGACGGATTGAAGAAATGTTCAAGAGAAAGGCTTTTGGAGAGTTTTGAAGGGGCGCGGCTTCAGCCGCGCCGTAGTGAGTGCCAAATAAATCGCGGCTTTAGCCGCTGGGGTTAGGTTCCTAGATGCGCACGCGTTTCCAGCAGGGTCTTGACGATCTGCGCCAGAAGCTTCTCCGCATGGGAGGACTGGCGGAGCAGGCCGTCGACCGCGCCCGCCAGGCCTACGTCGATCGCGATCTGAACCGCTGTCATCTGGTCCTCGAAGGCGAGAGCCTCATCAACCAGTCTGAGCGCGAAATTGATGAGTGTGCCTTCGACCTGCTCGCCATGCAGCAACCCATGGCCGTCGATCTGCGCTTCATTCTCGCCGTCACCAAAATCAATTCCGATCTTGAGCGCGTCGGCGATCAGGCGGTCAACATTGCCGAGCGCGTCATGGACATGGTCGAGCTTCCCGCCGCCGAGTTGCCGGTCGATATCGCCCGCATGGGCGCGGCGGTCAGCGCCATGGTACGCCGTTCACTGGAAGCTTTCATCGAGGGCAAAGCCGAACTGGCCCAGGCGGTACTCGAAATGGACAACGTAGTCGATCGCATGAAGGACGATGCTTTCATCCAGCTGGTGAAAACCATGAACCAGCATCCCGACGTTGTGCGCCAAGCCCTCGATGCACTATTGATCGCGCGCAATCTCGAACGCGTCGCCGATCACGCCACAAATATTGCCGAAGATGTAATTTTTTGGGTGCAGGGCGCCGAC
>JASIKQ010000200.1 GCA_030049565.1 Candidatus Sulfotelmatobacter sp. | reverse complement strand
AAGCTGAACTGGCCGGACCATCATTTATATGACGCAATGTTCAATACCGAGACGGGCGATTCTTATGTCGCTGACATGCTTGTTTGCTGCGTCCAGCGGATTGCTAGTCGGACATGAGAGTGTTCAATTACCCAATCTGGTTGTGGCGCAGCAGCGACGTGCGCGACGTTCATTTTCTAGGCTGAATTCGGTCGCGGCTAGAATTGAAAACCTCGCCTCTCTTGTTAGCCAAACCCCGCCCGCTGATGAAGGTTGTTGGGCTGCCGGAATGGGGATGCTACGCAAGGCAGCCTAGAGATAGACCGGCTTTTCAAAAGTCCGATCTGTGCTAGCCTGCCGAGGGTGGGACCTCCGCGACTCAAAGAAATATCGAACCTCCGTCTGCGACGGCATCATCTGCTCGACGAGTCGCCTGCCGATTTGGTCAGCATTTGCCGCGATGTTTGCGGAGTGCAGGCGCAGGTGATGCCGGCAGCGTATTTGCAGCTTTGGGCGCGGAATCATGCGCTCAGGCGCGGCGAGATCGAACACACGCTGTGGAAGTCGCGCGCTCTGGTGAAGACCTCGCTGATGCGGCAGACCCTGCATCTGATCCCGACGGACGAATTTCCACTGTACATTTCTGCGCTGCGAGCGGCCCGCAGGGCCGGCGTGCTGCGCGTCATGGCGCGCTGCGGCATCAGCGAGGACGAAGCCGAGGCGATGACACCGGTGATCTTGCGGAGGCTGGCAAATGGCGCCTGCGGTCGGGCGCAGATCGTTGCGGCATTGCGGCCAAAGGCGAATAAGGCAGTTCGCTTCTGGCTTGAAAATTCCTGGGGTCTGGTGCGCCTGCCGGTGGCCGATGGCCTGATTTGTTATGGCAGCGGCGAGAACAATGAAGCCAATTTCATCCGCGTGGACCAGTGGCTGCCGAAGCTGAAGATGACATTGATGCCGTCGCATGAGGCGCAGCGCCTACTGTTGCGAAAATATTTGCGCGCCTACGGCCCGGCGTCGCTCGCCGATTTTTCCCACTGGGCGGGGATTTCGATGACCGAGGTGAAAGCCCTGGGGCGGCAGGATTCCGAGATCGTGGAGATTTCGGCCGGCAAGCGGCCGTTGCTGATGATGCGGGAGGATGTTGCAGAACTAGGAAGAGCTGCCACGACATCGAACCCGGTCCGTCTGCTGCCACTCTTCGACCCGTACCTGCTTGCGCATCGCGATAAGGATCACCTGCTCAGCGCGCAGCACTATAAGCGCGTCTACCGCAACCAGGGATGGATTTCTCCAGTTGTGCTGATTGAGGGCGAAGTTACAGGCGTGTGGTCGTACAAAATGCGCAGGAAGAAGCTGGAGGTCGGTGTCGAGGCGTTCGGGAAGTTCTCGAAGGGCGAGCGCGATGCAATAGAAAGGGAGGCTCAAAGCCTGGGACGCTACTTCGATTGCGAAGCTGAGATTGTTATCAGCTAACCCCTGCGGCTGAAGGCCCGAGTTATCGGCGCTGAATCACAGCTCTTCACGGTGATCACTAACTTCCGAGTATTCACAACTCCGCTGATTTGCTTTTATCCCTCCGCCAGATGAGGATAGTTTTACATGATCGTGAACTTCGCCGAGCGGGCGCACAACCATAACTGGGAGCTCGACCCGGTTACGCGCTCGCTGCTCGACACCGACTTCTACAAGCTGCTGATGTTGCAGTTTATTTGGAAGCATTATCCAAAGACGCGAGTGCAGTTTACGGTCTATAACCGCTCTGCCGCTCCCGTCGATACGTTTCACATCGAGGAACTGACGCAGCAACTCGATCATGCCCGCAGCCGGCGCTTTCGCAGGTCTGAGGTTGTATGGCTGGCCGGCAACACTTTTTACGGCCGGCAGGGAATTTTCGAGCCGGCATTTCTGGAATGGCTGGAGCGCGATTTTCGATTGTCAGATTATGAAGCCTCGGTTAACGACGGGCGTTTTCATCTTTCGTTTGATGGCCTGTGGACGGATACCACGATGTGGGAATTGTATTCCCTTTCCATCATCAACGAACTGCGAACCAGAGCAAGTTTGAAGCGCTTGAGCGAGTTTGGGCTCGACATTTTATATGCCGAGGCGAAGACAAAGCTGTGGAACAAGATCGAGCGGTTGCGGGGCGTTCCGAATCTGAACGTGGCGGATTTTGGCACGCGACGGCGGCATAGCTTTCTGTGGCAGGAGTATGTGGTCGAGGCAATGGCGGCGAATTTAGGTTCGGGGTTTATCGGAACTTCAAATGCATTCCTGGCACACAAACACGATTTGGAAGCAATTGGAACCAATGCGCATGAGATTCCCATGGTCCTGGCCGCGCTGGCGCGCGATAATGATGAAGCGCTGAAGGCGTCGCAGTATCATGTCCTCGAATTGTGGCAGCAAACTTATAGTGGCGCGCTGCGCATTATGCTGCCGGATACGTTTGGCACCACGCAGTTTTTTGAGAACGCTCCCGAGTGGATTGCCGACTGGACGGGGCAGCGCATCGACAGCAAAGACCCGTACGTCGCGGGCGATGAGTATATCGCGTGGTTGAAGGTGCACGGGCGGGATCCGCGGGAGAAATTGATCATCGCCTCGGACGCGCTGGACGTGGATGACATTCTCGGCTTGCACGCCTATTTCAGCGGAAGCCTTGCGGCCGGAATCAAGGTGAACGATTTTCGCAGCGCCGCGGATTTTCAGGACCGGCGAAAATGGACTCCGGGAAGGCGAATTCGTTTTAGCGCGGGCTGGGGCACGCTGCTGACCAATGATTTCCGCGGCTGCGATCCAAGCGGTGATGGCGGGTTTGATCCCATCAGCCTGATCAGCAAAGTTTCCAGCGTCGAGGGGCGGCCGGCGGTAAAACTTTCCGATAACTATGCCAAAGCCCTCGGCCCGGCGAAGGAGATCGAGCGCTACCGGAGCGTGTTCGGCATGGCGGGCATGAGTAACACGCCGGTGATTACCTAAGTCTCAGCATTACGGAGTAAGCAACCGAGCCCCCGCTGTTGAGAAGTTGGTTATAGCACGACAGAGCCATGTACAGATTTTGCGATGCAGGCTACTCTCCCAATTGAGCAGCACTTGGGGGAGGGCTGATCAACAGACGTCCCAGGATCCTAACCGGGTCTGGGGCGTTTTGTTTTGCGCGAATAATTTCTAAGCCGCTAAACTTCGATCTGATCTGCACTGCACTTGCCTGTATAATCCAACCTTCCTTTCCTCTGCGAGCCTGGTTTTTTCAGTGGTAGCCGCGCATTGGTGAGATGATTGCTGCCTTCAGCTCCGCCAGCGCAGAGCGCCCTCAGAAAAACTGCGGCGTCTGTACAAAAGATGAATTGAATGATGCCTAATGCTCACTTGCTGAAGGGCACGGTGGTGGCCGCTCTCGGAGGGCTCTTATTCGGCTTCGACACAGCCGTTATCTCCGGAACTACGAGCGATCTCACCCAGGTTTATCGCCTCACTCCCGATCTGCTGGGCGTCACCGTGTCGGCGGCACTGGTTGGAACCATTCTCGGCGCCATGTTCGCTGGAATTCCGGGAGACAAAGCAGGCCGCCGCGATAGCTTGCGGGTGATGGCGGTGCTGTACATCGTTTCTGCCCTGGGTTGCGCCTTCGCCTGGAGTTGGACCGCGCTGGTGTTCTTCCGCCTTATCGGCGGCCTGGGCATCGGCGGATCGTCGGTGCTCGGTCCGATGTATATTGCGGAAATCGCGCCCGCCGCCTGGCGCGGACGGCTGGTGGGGGTCTTTCAATTTAATATCGTTGCTGGAATTCTGCTGGCTTACCTCTCGAACTTTCTGGTCGGTATTCAGCATTTCAGCGTTGATGCCGAATGGCGATGGAAGCTGGGAGTGGCCGCGGTTCCGGCCGCACTGTTCTTCGTGTTATTGTTCACTATTCCACGTAGCCCACGCTGGCTGGTCAAGCGGCAGCGGGTCGACGAGGCCGGGGAAGTCCTTCAGCTAACCGGGGATGAAAACTACGAGAGCGACTTGCGGGAGATTATCGAATCGATTGACGCAGAGCACGGCCACGCCGACGAACCTTTGTTCAGCAGAAAATATCGGCTGCCTATTTTTCTCGCAATCACGATTGGCTTCTTCAACCAGCTCTCGGGAATCAATGCGATTCTGTATTATCTGAACGATATTTTCGCTTTCGCGGGCTTCAGCAAAATTTCGGGCGATCTGCAAGCGGTTGTCGTCGGGCTGACTAATTTAATCTTCACCGTGATTGCCATGTTGGTGATCGACAAATTTGGCCGGCGCAAGCTGCTGCTGATCGGCGGCGTCGGCATGGCCCTCTGTTTGACGGGGGTGGCCGCGATTTTTGCCGCTGACTCGCACCGCGAACTGCTGCTCTGGCTGCTGGTCGGCTTCATTGCCAGCTTCGCATTCTCGCAAGGCGCGGTGATCTGGGTTTATCTCAGCGAAGTCTTTCCTAATCGCGTGCGCGCCAAGGGACAAAGCTTGGGGAGCCTTTCGCATTGGCTGATGAATGCCGCGATTTCATTTGCTTTTCCAGCCATGGCGGCATGGTCGAAATCGATTCCCTTCATGTTTTTCGCCGCCATGATGGTGCTGCAATTCTTCGTGGTGCTCTTTGTTTATCCGGAGACGGCGGGGGCGACGTTGGAAGAGATGCAGAGAAAGTTGCACGTGGCGTGACTGGTCATTCGCGCAGTCCGATGCCAATTTAAATTGCGGAAGTGCGCAGAAACCTGCATTGGCCCATCTGTGCTATTGCTCCCCAAACCTCGAAATGACAGGCTGGAGCCTTTGGGACGATGGAGCGTTTATGTCAATCGTGGTAGCGAACCGGCCTATTTCGGCCTTAATCGTGGCGGCTGTCTTGATTGTGGGGTTCCTCTCGGCTAACGCCACTTCAGCACATGCTTCGCAGAATAAGATTGGCACAGCGAACGTGAATTCAAGTAACTGCCCGGCCACGGGTCTGGCTGACGGAACATGTTACCGGGTCGTGATCTCGGATTGCCCCCAGGCCGAAAGCGACTTTGCGGCGGCCATCAAGATCAATGAGGCGCCCAATCCGGGCCTCCTTCGGGGCACGGTATTCTTCACCACCGGGGGTACCGGGCAAGCCTTTTACGACTTCGACACCGATTATTTAGGTGATACCAGCTGCCCGGGTTCGAACTGCGGATTAATGGTCGTGCAATCGATTAATGCCGCGAACTACCGCACCGTGCAGGTCGGGTTCGTCGATCCACAGGGCCTTATCAGCGAACCCGATGGCTGGCTCACCGGCCCTGCCGTCGACGGCCCTCGAGCACTCGCCTGCCGCTACGCAACACTGGTTCACGCCGTGTGGTCGATTCTTCTTCAGCAGGACAACACACACCCTGTATGTGCCACAGGAAATAGCGGGGGTGGGGCGTTGGTGGCCTACGCGATAACGCAATACGGCATGGGAAATGACTCCGGTCCGGGCCCCATTTTGGCCTTGGCTATGCCTACTTCCGGACCTCCCTATGGACGAATTGATCACGGATGTGCAGGCGCTGCTGCTCCGGTTCTCACCGTCAGTTGTCCGGTGGGAACCCCGATATCCGAGGACTACGGCCTGCAGACAGCCGCGGACTACGTTGATCCAGCTTATCCGTCGGACGTATGCACCGTAGACATCGACCGCGACGGAAAGAAAGCGGACAACAGCTTTCATTTCGACAGCGTTCTCTCCACTGACTTTCCATCGCCGAGCTATAAGACTGTGGTAAGGTCTCTTTTCGGAAGCGAAGATCTTACGGCTGCAGTTCCCCTGGGGCAAGAGTGGTATGACGCCATCAAGTCCGCTAAGACAGCGGCGTGTGTCGCCGGCGCACCGCACGAGTTGCCGTCGAATTACGACGGTGCCAGCTACATCGTCAATGGCGTAACCTCTCTCTGCCAGTAAGTTGATCCAACAGCCGCAACCGACCAACACTTACGGCTCGTATTATTCCAGCGGATATCGCTTCTCGCGCCACTCGCGAATACCGCCGTCCATCGAAATTACATTTCTGTAGCCCATTTTCTGCAAATTATCTGCGGCGAGTGCGGAGCGGAAGCCGCCGCCGCAGTAGAGCACCATCTCGGCGTCGAGATCAAGGACGCGGGCTTCGATATCGCGCTCGATAACGCCTTTGCCGAGATGAATTGCACCGGGCAAGTGATCTTTGGCAAATTCGCTTTCTTCGCGCACATCCACCAGAATGAATTTGTCGCCACGATCGATTCTCTTCTTCACTTCGTCAACGGTGGTCTCGCGCACGCGGCTCTTAGCCTCGTCGACAAGTTTCAGAAAACGCGGAGGATGCTGGTGGGCCATGGGGATCTCCTTGGCAGTGCTTCGATCAAACATCGTAACACCGTGGAGCGCCCATTGACGGCTGCCCAGACTTCGTCCGGATCATGGATATGACGAGTAATCAGGCTTTTCCTTCACTCGTAGACAAGCGACTTGAACCGCGAAGCTGTCTGAGGGTGGCTTGCGGTATAGTTCGTGGGACGGGTTACTTCATGCGTGAGGCAGCAAAATGCGGGTACTGGTGAATTGGGCGCTCAGCGCCCTCGCCGTCTATATCGTGGCGTATCTGGTTCCGGGGATTTCCGTCAGCGGCCCGATCGCTGCGCTGATTGCCGCGCTCGTAATCGGCTTTATCAACGCTACCATTGGGGCGCTGCTGAAGATACTTACATTTCCTCTGACATTGTTGACCCTGGGAATTTTCTGGCTGGTGATCAACGCCCTGATGCTGGAGCTGGCATCGGCACTGCTGACGCCGAAATTTCAGGTGCGTGGATTTCGCGCGGCGTTTTTCGGTGCGATCCTGCTCAGCCTGGTGAATATGCTGCTGAAGTGGCTGGTTCATCCTCCGCGCGAGCGAGGATAGATAGTGCCGAGGGCCTTCCCTGCATGACTGCTGAAACTCTACCCGGTGGAAGGTTCAAGGCAAGTTCCATGAAAGCCACTGCTAGTCGGGATTAATTTCGAACTGCTTCGGCGGCAGCCCCAGCAGCTCGGGATGCCGTGCGTCGCGCCAGAATACCCCAAAGCACTCACCTTCTTCTTGCGAACGCCAAGTACTTCCATCTTGGAATTTGATCGAAGTCGGGAAGAATGCCCAGCCGAAGACGCGCTGCGTGCTTTCCGGCGGATATCCCGCTTTGTCGAGGGTTGATTGCTGGCCGGGGGCAATGGGCTGGGTCGAACTCCACTGCGGGTTGTTTGGACGGCGAAGATCCTGGGGCGCGAGGAACATCTCCGACATGATGTTCAGGCTGGCAATCGGCCTGCTGGTTGTGTTCTTTATGGTGAGCGAGAAATTTCCTGGATGCTGCCAGAAATCGCCGCCGGTAAATACGATTGGGCATGGGCCCGTGGGCCGCGCGAAGATTGTGTAAATCGCCATCATGCCACCTTCCATGTGGTCACCGACGTGGCAGTGGAACATCCACGTACCGGGATTGTCGGCGATCATGTCGACGGTTTTCATGCTCCCCGGCAGCAGCTCAATCACGTCGGTGTGGCGGTTTTCTTCGGTGACGGTTTCGCCGTGCCAGTGCGGTGTGTGCAGGTCGATTTCGTTGCCCATGCCGAGCAGATACCAGCGGACTCTTTCTCCCTGCTTCATCTGTAATCCGGGAAGATTGGCGAAGATCAAGCCGTTGATGGCGTAAAACAGACCATCGGGCTTGCCAGCGCGTTCGTCGAAGATCTGGAACGACGTGACGAATTCGCGGTCGACGTCTTTGGGCGAGCCATCGGGCTTGGCTTTGCCTTTGGCGCTGACGATGATCGGGCCTAACAGTCCGGCATTCACTTCAATGCCCGGATCGACGTGCGAGTGATACCACCAGACGATGGAACTCGGCTGCCCGGATCCGGGGCCGCTGGCGGCGTTCGCGAACCAGTGGTAGGTGTACTTTCGCCCGGGGGCGACGCGATCGCCCCTGCCGAAGGGCAGATAGAAGGAACCTTCGTTGTCTTTATCGTAGCGCAGGCCGTGCGGGTGCATGTCGTGGGGAAGATGGGTGCGATTCAGGAAGTCGACGACGACTTCGTCACCCACTTCTGCGCGAATGATGGGGCCGAGAATGCCCAGCCAGTCGGGCTGCGGCTTCTTCGTGGTAAACGTGTCATCGGTGTATTCGATGAAACGCGTTTTCTGCCATTGCAGCTTCGGTCCCCAGGGCTTGCGGATTGGCGTGGCCGTGAGCAGATTCATACCGCTGGGGGCATAATCCCAGGTAACGTCTTCGGCGGCGATGTAGTAATGGCGCGTGGCGGCAAGGCAGGTGGACACGCTGAATAAGACAACCACAAGCCCACCGTCGCGGAGAATCCTCACATCATTGATTATCCCATTGCGGGCGGAATCATGCGGCTTTTCGTGCGCAGAGGTTTGGGTTTCTGTCGTGCACTCCCTCGAATCAGCACAGGCCGCGCGCTACGCTGTCGCCGCGCTCCCATCCAACCCCAGTTCCCCAGCAATCCCCTTCATCGCCTCGATACAAAATCCAATATGCTCGTCCAGGTCTACACCGAGGTCAGCGGCGCCGCGGATAATGTCGTCCCGGTTCACTTTGCGGGCGAAGGCTTTGTCTTTCATTCTTTTTCGCACTGACTTCACGTCGACTTCGGCCAAAGACTTGCCGGGCTTAATCAGGCCTACGGCGGTAATGAATCCGGCGAGTTCGTCGCAGGCGAAGAGGGCTTTTTCCAGGGCTGTGACGCGCGCCACGCCGGTATACTCGGCGTGCGACATGATGGCGCGGGTGATCACTTCCGGCCATCCGCGCTCTTTCAGGATGGCATTGCCTTGGTAAGGATGGTCTACCAGACTGGGCCAGCGTTCGTAATCGAAATCGTGAATCAGGCCGACAATTCCCCATAAATCCTGTTCTGACAACCCGATCTCCTTTCCTTCCGTCCCCTCCCCACCAAACTTCCCCGCGCACGCCCTCATGCACGCTTCTACTGCCAGCGCGTGCTTGCGCAGGCTTTCGGATTGGGTGAACTCAGTTAGTAAACACCATGCCGCATTGCGATCGACCATGATCTTTGGCCCTATTTCTGCTGGATTTTGCTTCTTCGATTCGTCTTTCCCGCGAAGATTCACGCCTTTCCGCATTTTAACCTTGACATCCACAGGGCGTATGCCTCAGATTTATGCGACTGGAACCTCTCCCCCAAAATGCAGGTTCCGCTGTTTGAGCAGTAAGGAGTAGCCGGCTCTGGCACTCCCACAACCCGATGGCCACGACTCTTGCCCCGGTCGATTCAAGGGAAGTCGTCCGCTGCGATCGCTGCCTGCTGGTTCAATTCCGTACCGCCAACAACAATTGCCGACGCTGCCACTCGTCTCTCGACGAGGAACCCGAGCCTGAGCCGGTGGTGATGACGCCTCCGGTAATGATGCCCCTGCCCGGCATGGGCCGCGGGCATCTAAACCTGGCGACGTCGATCCGCGCCCTGCGACTGCGGAACGGCTTGAGCCAGCGGCAACTGGCCGGACGCATGGCAGTGCCGCGCACCTACGTTTCGAAGATCGAGAACGAAAAGGCCACACCCACTCTGTCGTCATTGGAGCGGCTTGCGCGCGCATTGGAGGTGACCGTGCCCGAACTGCTCAGCGGCGGAGAACGCAGCCGCCAGGAAGAAATCGCCGAGCTGATGAAAGATTCATTCATCGCGGAGATTCTGCCCTTCGTTTCGCAACTGAACGGGATGCAGATGTCGAGCATTCTCACGCAGGTGCGGGATTTGACTGTGAGGCCTAGAAGGACGGCGTAGGAAAAGTGGCAGGTCCTTCGCCGCAGAAAGCGCGGCTCAGCATTTCGGCACGCGGCTCTCGCTTCGCTCACGCCGCGTAGGCGCCTCAACCTTTATCCGGGCAACCAGCCAACTCGCATGCCGGGACCAAAAATCGGTCCCGGCTTT
>JASIKQ010000199.1 GCA_030049565.1 Candidatus Sulfotelmatobacter sp. | reverse complement strand
CTTCGGCTGGCGGGTGCGGATCGGGGAAAGTGACGAACGGCACGGCCTCGGGAAACAACTTTGGCGTGTGGATATACATGTCGATTCAAACTACCGGCGGCCACGGTTCCTTCGATCACAATATCGTGGATGGCTCCGATGGCAGCGGCGCGAAGGGATATTGGACAGTGGTGTACGATCCTGCGCCGACCGACCCTATCAGCTACAACGTGGTTCACGACATCTGCTCGGCCTTCGGCGGAAGTTTCACGCTCGCCCACGACAACTTGATTTATAACTTCGGGGCCTCGCTCGGACCTGCCTCCATCGACTGCACCCAAACTGGTGCCGAGTCGATTCACGAGCACGCCATCCGCTCCAACAACGACGCCGATGTCTATAACAACGCGATTCACGATACCGAAGCCGAAGTCATCATGGTCAATCCGAATGCCATGCCGAGCCATCCCGTCAGCCACGTTTATAACAACGTGCTGTGGCACAACGGCGGATACTCCGGCGTTCCGGTGACCGCCATTCAGACCGGAGACAATGCTCCTAATACTTCCGGAAGTATCGAGATTTATAACAACACCATCGACTGCGATTCGGACGGCGGCTGGGGCTCGTGCATTCACTTCCAGAACAGCATCAACTCGGTTTCTGTTCAGAACGAGCACCACATTATGGTTCCCGGAGCGCCATTGGCGGGAATTGCCCTGAATAATCCTCCATTTAACAGCGGCAGCGGTTCGGGCACGGCTGGGAGCCTGACTTATGACGCTTCGAACGACCTCTACGAGACACAAGCCCAGGCTACTGCGGCGGGTTACACCAACTCGCAGACTTATGTTTTCTCTCCCACCACAAACAGCAGCCCGACGGTGGGCATGGGAACGAACTCCACCAGTCTGTGCAATTCCGACATGCCGTATTTGTGCAGCGACACAAGCTACGGAGTAGCGCAAAATGGCGGCACGCTTACCGCTCCTGCCATGGCTCAGGTTGGCCGTCCTCCTTCCGCGGCATGGAACGCCGGAGCGTATCAGTTCGCCGGCGGGGGGGCGGCTCCGAATCCCCCCACAAATCTTTCTGCCACGGTGCAGTAGGTTTCTGCCTGAAAGGGCGCTTTGAAGGGGCGCGGCTTGCGGCCGCGCCGCAAACGAAAACTCTAATCCAGCGGTTTTAGCCGCTGGATCAACCAGTTCCTCAATCAAAAAGCCTTAATCCTCAAACCGGCAGCACGTCCGCTTCCCCAGCGCTGCGCGGCATATCAAGCACAACTCATGGGTCCAGACCATCTGAAGTTCGGAGGCGGCGTTTCGACGACCGTCCTTCATCCCGCGGTGCTGATCGTAATTTTGATCGCGGGGATTCTGATCTTGTTTCGGGCGAGGTCCGAGGCGCTGGCGGCTTTTCTGGCGGCTTCAATTTTGGTTCCGACCGACCAGGTGCTGCTGATTGGGCCAGCGCATTTTCCCATGCTGCGTGTGCTGGTGCTGTTTGGGTTCTTGCGAATGTTGAAAGATCGCATTCTCTCGCAGCGCCGGATATTTTCCAACGGATTGAACAGGATCGACATCGCATCGATTCTGTTGGCGATATTCATTGCTCTCGATGGAATGCTTCTGTTTCAGGCTTCCGGGGAAGTCATCAACGAACTCGGCAAACTCTATACGACGTTTGGAATTTACTTTTTGTTGCGGCACCTGATCCGAAGCGAGGAAGACGTCATGCACGCGATCCGTACGCTCGCCTGCATTGCCGCAATCGTTGCGCTCATCATGAGCTACGAACACGCCACCGGCCACAATCCCTACGCGTTGCTGGGCGGCGCAAAGGTTTCGCAATATGCGTCGCTGGCGGTACGCGATGACCGCTACCGCGCGCAGGGACCTTTCGCCAACTCGATCCTGGCGGGAACATTCGGCGCGGTGGTGGTTCCGCTGTTCGTGGGATTGTGGTGGAAGGGCAAGAAGTATCGCCTGATTTCTGGCCTGGGCATCGTTTCTGCCACGGTGATTACTGTCGCGTGCAACTCAAGCACTCCGGTCTTGGCCTTCGCAGCGGGCTTGCTCGCACTCGGATTATGGCGGTTGCGCAAATGGCTACGCGTCATGAGATGGGGTTTGGTTGCAACCGTAGTCGGGCTTCATCTGGTGATGAAGGCACCGGTATGGCACCTGATATCGCGCATCGACGTTACCGGCGGCTCGTCCTCCTGGCATCGCTACATGCTGATTGATGAATGCATCCGCCACTTCGGCGATTGGTGGCTGATCGGCGTAAAGGACACCAGCGCCTGGGGTTGGGACATGTGGGACACGGCAAACCAGTATGTCGGAATCTGCGACAACTCCGGGTTGCTGCCGTTTGTTCTATTCATTGCAGTGCTGGTCTACGGTTTCAAATATCTTGGAAAGGCTCGCCGCGCCATGGAACGCTGTGTAGAAAAAGAGAAGAAGAACGCTCTGTTCATCTGGGCTCTGGGCTCGGCCTTATTCGCTAACCTCATCGCCTTCCTTGGCATTTCGTACTTCGACCAGATGATTGTGGCCTGGTACACGCTGCTCGCCATGATCTCGGCGGCAGCGGCGACACTTCGCCCGAAAACAGAATTGCGCCCGGTGCGTTTTACATCTGCCGAGAAGCAGGTAAGTCCGGTTCCGTGCGCTGCCGAAGAAGCGCCTACTTTAACGACAGACATGGCCGAGAACCTCTGCCAGAATTCGGGAATCGCTTAAATCGGAATTGCTTGAATGAAGACAACGTCGTCTAATCCGGCCTCAGTCCGTAATCTCGCTCACAGCATCGGGCGGAACACGATCTTTGGAGTGTTAGCCAGGTTTTCGCAAGTGGCGACGCGCCTGGTCACGATTCCCATCGTGATCGCCCATCTCGGCCTGGGAGGCTATGGCATCTGGTCGATCATCATGACCACCGCCGCCTACATGCGATTTGGCAGCGTGGGTATCAAGTCCGCCTTCCAGAAGTATGTGGCGGAGTCGACCGGCAACGGCGATTTCGAAACTACGAACAAGCTGCTCAGCACCGGCGCCGCCGCTATGCTCGTGGTCTCGGTTGCAGCATTGATCCCAGCGGCGTGGTTTTCGACCGCGCTGGCCCGCATGGCAGGAGTGCCGCCTGAGTTTTTGCATTCCGCCGCCCAGTCAACCTCAGTGCTCGCCCTCATCATGGTCCTCTCGAACGTGGGCGCCGTCTACGAAGCCATTGTGATGGGCGGACACCGCATCGATTTGTCCCGGAATTACGCGACTTTTTTGACAGTGGCGGAAGCTGTCGCGATTGTCATATTGCTTCACTTCGGCTATGGCTTGTTTGGCATGGCTTTAGTCATGGCCGCCTCCGAGATCGGATTCGTTCTCTGCTGCTACGTCAGCGCCAAACGAATCGTGCCGCAGGTGCACGTGAAAAGCAGGTTTGTCACCCGCAGCGTGATTCCCGAGCTGGTTCGATTCGCCGGCAGCTATCAGCTGGTAGCCGTTCTGGAAGTGCTTTACCTGTCGATTCTGCCGGTAGCCGTGCTGCGGACATTCGGAGCCGACGCAGCAGGCCTTTATGCATTGGCCACCAGGTTGGTCGTGTCTGCGGCAATGCTCGCTGACGCCTTCTTGCCTTCCATTCTGTCAGGAGGCGCAATGGTTTATGCCTCGGGCTCGCAGGAGGAGATGCGTCGGCTGATCGCGAAGTCCTTCAAAATCACGTTAGGACTGTGCCTTTTCCCGCTCGCCTTCATTGGGTTTTTCGGACCAACCATGGTGTTCGCCTGGACCGGCCAGGCATATTCCTCGTTGCCAACCGTCCTCTGGCTGGTGTGCGCTGCCGGCTTCTTTCAGGCTTTCTCCATCTTGGGACTGGTGTTGTACAGAGTTTCAGGAAGGGCGCTTCTCGATAACGTCCGGCAGGCTCTCAGGATCGCATGTCTGCTCTCGATTGTGGCTTTTGCGCGTCATTGGGGATTCTTTGGCGTGCTGGCGGGCTTAGCAATAACGGAATTCATCGGTATGGCGTTCATGTTGTACGCGATTACCAAGACCTTTCATGCATTTCAGTTGAAGGCCCTGCTGCCCGATGCGTTGAAGCTGACGGCGGCGAGTGCCGTCGTTTTGCTGGCCGGGGCAACCGCGATGCGACTGCCGCTACCCGCCATTGCAAATAACCGCTGGCACGCGGTTCTCGAACTGGGGAAAGTCGGTCTCGCATGTTTGCTGGCCGCGTGGCCGGCCTTGGCGCTGACCAAGTCGGTAACCGGGGCTGAAGGGAAGGCCATCATCGGCATTCTGGTTCCTCGCCGGATTGCTGCCTAACGAAGCGGTGCGGAGATCGTCATTTGGCCAGATGAATCCTGAACCACAAAATGGTCCGGTTGCCGATGATTTCTTCGCCTCTTTCTCGCGAATTGGAAGCAAACTCAACAGCCTATGGATGCGGCACACGTATCCCTTTGCCGGGTTCGGCCGGGGCGTGTCGGTGCATTACACCTGCGACATCCGCAGGTCGAAGTCGCCGGAGATTCGGCTTGGCGATCATGTTTATCTGGCTCCGGACGTGTGGATCGACGCGGCTGCCGACTGGCCAGATAGGCAGCCGAGAATTGTCATCGGAAGCGGATGTGCAATTGGAAGGCGCTCCACGATATCGGCAAGAAACCAGGTCATTCTGGAAGAAGATGTGTTACTCGCTCCCTCGGTCTCAATTGCAGACCACAAGCACGGATCGTCGATTCTTGGCCAGCAGAATGACGCACCGTTCGAGACCGGAGGAAGGGTCGTGATTGGGCGGAACTGCTGGCTCGGAATTGGGGCAGTTGTTGAGTGCGCCTCTGGAGAGCTGAATCTGGGGCGTAACAGCGTAGTCGGCGCCAACGCAGTTGTCACCAAGAGTTTTCCTCCTTTCAGCGTGATAGCCGGCAACCCCGCCAAACTGATCAAGACGTATGACCGGCTGGCCGCGAAATGGGTGAAACCGAATGAGTAGCATGCCCGAGACCGCCGGCCACGTGATGAGCAACTTTGGCGTCAGGCCCGTCGAAGATCCGCTCCGCTGGATTACGCACCTGGCGAACCGGCTCCGCAGCTTATCGATGCGATGGACCTATCCATTCGCATCGGTCGGAAGCAATTTTCGCGCTCACTACACCTGCGATCTCAGGCGGTCGATTGCCCCCTACGTGAAAATAGGAGATTCGGTTCTGCTCGACCGGGACGTGTGGGTTAACATTCCAGTCTTCCCTGATCACGGTGAACCGATGATTTTGTTTGAGGAGGGATGCAGAATCGGAAGGCGGTGCATGATTTCCGCCAGAAACCGGATTCATTTCGGGCGGAATGTTGTATGCGCTCCTTCGGTGCTGGTCATGGATCACAACCATGCTTTCGAGGACATCGAGATTCCGATCAAACTTCAAGGGATCACGCCAGGGGGGACGATCCGGATTGAAGAAGGTTGCCGGATCGGTTTCGGAGCGGCCATTATCTGCGGTAAGGGCGAACTTGTAATTGGCAAGAATTCGGAAATCGGCGCAAATGCCGTGGTTAGCCGAAGTATACCGCCCGGTTCCATTGTCGCCGGCAATCCCGGGCAAGTGCTCCATGGTTTTTGCGACGCGGATAGATTCGGGCAAAACTACGTCAGATTGGCGGAACCAGAGCCGCCGATGAGAAGCCACGTCAAGCTGTGACCCATGAGTAAATCTAGCCAAAAATCATTCGAAGATCCGGTGAGGCTCCTTTGGCGCGGCCTGCGCAAGCTTCATAGCCTGTGGCTGTCTTGGACCTACCCATTTGCCTCCGTGGGCCATCATGTTTCGGTTCACTATTCATGCAACATCAGCCGAACGATCGCCCGCTACATCACGATAGGAAACAAGGTCCTTATCGACAGGAATTGCCGCGTGGATGTTCCCATCGTTCGCGAAGGTGCTAATCCTGCGATATTGCTCGAAGACAACTGCCGGATAGGGCAAGGCAGTACGATTTTGGCGATAAACCGGATTCACATTGAGCGGAACGTCATTTTTGGACAATCCGTTCTCATCATGGACCATAACCACTCGTTCGAAAATGTGTCGCTGCCTATCGTTCAACAGGGAGTTACCCGGGGAGGAACCATCCGGATCGAAGAGGGATGCTGGATTGGTTTCGGAGCGGCCATCGTATGCAATGGGGGGGAACTGGTTATTGGACGCAATTCTGTAGTTGGCGTGAATTCGGTCGTAACCCGCAGCGTGCCTCCAAGTTCTGTAGTGGCCGGCAATCCGGCGCGCGTGGTCAAACAGTTCGACTCTTCCAAAGGCGAGTGGGTATTGGGTGCGAGCGCACTGGCGGCAACATCCATCCGCTAAAAAGCTGTGATCACCATCATTATTCCCGCGCACAACGAGAGTTCGACCGTCGGCCGGACTCTGCAAGCCATCATCGGCGGCGCTCAGCCGGGCGAACTGGATGTCATCGTCGTGTGCAATGGCTGTTCCGATGGCACTGCCGCCGTGGCGCGGAGTTTTGGCCCGCCGGTGCGCGTCATTGAAACCGAAATTTCCGCCAAATCGTACGCTCTGAACCTGGGCGATGCCGCCGCCCATAGTTTCCCTCGCATTTACGCCGATGCGGACGTGATCATCACCATCGACACGATCCGCGCCCTGGCCCGTGGGCTGGATCACAGAAAAATCTTGGCTGTCGCTCCTACCGCGAGTTATGAACTCGCCGACTGCTCCTGGACGGTGCGTGCCTACTATGAGATCCGTTCATTGTTGCCATCGGCGCAGGAAGGTATTGGAGGTTCCGGCGTTTATGCATTGTCCGCCGCGGGCCGTGGAAGATTTGGCGAGTTTCCCCGCTTGACGGCAGATGACGGCTACGTCCGCATTCAATTTCAGTCCGACGAGCGCGAAACAATTACTACGGCACATTCAACCGTTTTTCCTCCACGAGGACTCAAGCATCTAATTGCCACCAAAGCTCGCGCGCATTACGGGTCTTTCGAACTGAATGAACGCTTTCCGGAAACGTGGCGGCGCAATCGCGGAGAGAGCAACCATCGTTCGCTCGTGCGATTATTCAGAAATCCAGGGCTTTGGCCCAAGCTTGCCATCTATTGTCTTGTAACCGTCATTGCCAAGCGCCGGGCCAGAAAACAACTTCGGGGCGCCGCGCCGCAATGGCAGCGCGACAATACTTCGCGGGCCACCGCGTAATCCCGCTTCCTCCAAACACTGAATCGGCAAAAGTACTTTCCATCTGGATGCGATCGAACATCACAGCGGCGGCGCTTTGCCTCGGGATGGCGGGTGCAGCCCTTTATTTTTCGCCCTGGCTGTTGCGCCGGTACTGGGTAACCCGTCTGCGAAAACAGATGGCCAGGAATCGCGCGCTGGCGCTCACCTACGACGATGGTCCCAGCGCGCTCACGCCGAAGCTTCTCGACCTGCTGGAAGACCGCGAAGCCCACGCTACGTTCTTCATGCTCGGGCGCAACGTTGAGCGGCATTCGCAACTTGCCGACCGCATCGTCGGCGAAGGTCACGACCTTGGTTGCCATACCGACCAGCACTTGAACGCATGGAAAGTTACACCCGGCAAAGCTGTCGCTGACATCGACGCCGGGTATGAACGCTTGTCTCCCTGGATTCGGCCGGACGGTATGTTCCGTCCTCCCCACGGCAAAATGACCCTTCCCACTTACTTGTCGCTCCGCCGCCGCCGGGCTCCGGTGTGGTGGTGGACGATCGATTCGGGCGATACATGGGATGTTCCGCCTAAGCCAGCCGACGTAGCCGAAAAGCTGCGGCTGGAAGGCGGTGGCGTCGTCCTGATGCACGATCTCGATCGCAGCCAACAACGAAACGAGTTTGTGCTGGAAACAACC
>JASIKQ010000198.1 GCA_030049565.1 Candidatus Sulfotelmatobacter sp. | reverse complement strand
ACCGGGGTCGTACTCGACATCGATCTCTTCGAAGTGCGGCACGAAGCTGATTTCCTGAAGAATTTCGTCGTGATCTTTAACGTACTTGTAGGACTTCGTCGAGCCTTCATGGTCGTTGAAGGTGACACAGGGAGAAACCACGTCGAGCATGACTGTGCCATGATGCGCGATGGCGGCTTTCAGCATGGCGCTCAATTGTCTCTTATCGCCTGAAAACGAACGGCCGACAAATGTTGCTCCGAGCTCGATGGCGAGGCCGCAGGTATCAATCGGCGGCAGATCGTTGATGACGCCGGTTTTCAGCTTCGAGCCTAAATCGGCGGTTGCCGAGAACTGTCCCTTCGTCAACCCGTACACGCCGTTGTCTTCGATGATGTAGATCAGCGGCAGATTGCGACGCATGAGATGCACGAACTGGCCGATGCCGATGGAAGCGGTGTCGCCATCGCCGCTCACGCCCAGCGCCAGCAGATTGCGATTCGCCAGTAACGCACCAGTGGCGACCGATGGCATGCGTCCATGAACGGAATTAAAGCTGTGCGAGCGGTTCATGAAGTATGCCGGGCTTTTTGACGAGCAGCCGATCCCGCTCAGCTTGACCACGCGCTCGGGGGGCACGCCCATTTCGTACATGGCTTCGATGATGCGCTCGGATATCGCATTGTGGCCGCATCCGGCACAGAGCGTGGTCTTGCCGCCCTTATAGTCAATGACAGTGAGGCCAATTCGATTCGACTTTGGTTCGGGAGATCTGGGTTCAGCGGTCGGCGTGGTCGCCATTTACTTACCCTCCATAGTGCTGAGTTCGTCGGTGACGGAGCGTGCGTCGAGCGGCAGGCCGTCGAGATGCGCGATGCTGCGCAGGCGGGTGGTGAGCTCAGGTTTGAGATCGAGTTTGAGCAGGCTGAGCATCTGCGCGTCACGGTTTTGTTCAACCACGTACACGCGCTCATGCTGCTCCACAAAATCGTGCACTTCACGCGTAAACGGATAGGCGCGCAGCCGCAGATAATCGGTTTCAATGCCGTACTCGCTGCGTAATTGATCGCGGCTTTCGGTGACTCCCCAATGGGAAGTGCCATACGCGATGATTCCGATCTTTGCGTTTCCGATCTGGGCATTCGTTCCTTTGAAGCTTTCCGGCCGCGGAACGAATGAGCGCGCCGTTTCGAACTTGCGATTCAGACGCTCCATGTTGTTTTCGTAATCGTCGGGGCGTTCGCTGTAGCTGGACCTGTCGTTATGTCCGCTGCCACGCGTGAAATAAGCCGCCGCGGGATGATCGGTGCCCGGCAGCGTGCGGTAACCGACACCATCGCCGTCGAGATCTTTGTAGCGCGCGAAGCCGCCCAGCTTGTCGAGGTCTTCTTTGGTAAGCACTTTACCGCGCTTGATCGGAATGGTCGGATATTCGAAGGGATCGGACATCCAGTTATTCATGCCAAGATCGAGATCAGACATCACGAAGACCAGCGTCTGAAATTGCTCGGCCAGATTAAAAGCTTCCGAGGCCATGCTGAAGCATTCCGCCACCGAGCATGGAATCAGCATGATGTGCTTGGTATCCCCGTGGGAGAGGAAAGCTGTCGAAAGCACGTCGCCCTGCGAGGTGCGCGTGGGAAGGCCAGTCGAAGGGCCGACGCGCTGAATGTCCCAAATTACGCCCGGCACTTCGGCGTAATAGGCGAGGCCGGAGAACTCCGACATGAGCGAGATGCCCGGGCCCGCGGTCGCAGTCATGGCGCGCGCTCCCGCCCAGCCGGCGCCGATGACCATACCGATCGCGGCCAACTCATCTTCCGCTTGAACAATCGCGAATGTGGCTTTGCCATCGGGGCCGATGCGGTATTCCTTCATATACTCGATCATCGTCTCGACCAGGGAAGACGAGGGAGTGATCGGATACCAAGTAACGACCGTGCATCCAGCAAACATGCAGCCGAGAGCGGCGGCCGAGTTGCCGTCGATGATTATCTTGCCCGCGGTCTTGTCCATGCGCTCGATGTAGAACGCGCCGCGCTTTTGCAGACTCGCTTTGGCGTAGTCGAATCCGGCCTGCGCGGCAGCGAGATTCAGATTTGCCGCTTTTGCTTTCTTGGCAAATTGCTTGCGGATCGCCCTCTCAACCTCACCCATTTCGATCTCGAGCAGTTGCGCCACCACACCCACATACACCATATTTTTTACCAGCTTGCGCAATTTCGCTTCCGGGCAGACGGCGGCGACGATTTTGTCGTAAGGCACGGAGTAGAAAACCAGATCGTTGCGCAACTTGTCGAGCGCCAGAGGTTCGTCGTAGAGCACCGACGCGCCAGCGTCAAGCGTCATTACGTCATCCTGCGCGGTTTCAGGATTCATTGCGACAAGAAAGTCGATTTCTTTTTTGCGGCCGATGTACCCATCTTTGTTGGCGCGAATGGTGTACCACGTCGGCAGCCCGGCAATGTTCGAAGGAAACAGGTTTTTGCCGGAAACCGGCACGCCCATCTGAAAGATGGCCCGCAACAAAACCGTATTTGAACTCTGCGAACCCGAGCCATTCACGGTCGCGACCTGAATGCTCATATCATTGATAATGCGCTTGCGCCCCAATTGCCCGCCCGTACCCTGAGGCGCAACATTCGTCGTCGACATCCCTACACCTTCCTTTGCGTAAGCGGAGTGACTCCGCATGAATTCGAATAGGGGAAACTAAGTATTATACGGCGGCTGAGATTGCTGGACACGCCAAATGACTTGACCGGAGCCGCGAGAACCGCGTTCGTAAATGGGAAACAAGTCGTAGATGGCGAGGAAATCAAGGGACTACCCGGTTTTGAAGAACTGCGCCATGGTGCGAAACTTATTATATCGTGACACGATTAAATCCGCCGCGGGGATTTTTTTCAGCTCGGCCAAATGCTTTTGCAGGCTCACATCGAGCAGGTTGGCTGCGGCTTCGTAATCGTGGTGCGCGCCACCTTCCGGCTCGGGAACGATATCGTCGATGCAGCCCAACTCTTTCAGATCGGGCGCGGTGATGCGCATCGCCTCGGCGGCCAGCTCTTTCTGGGTGGCATCGCGCCACATGATGGCAGCGCAGCCTTCGGGTGAAATCACGGAATAGATTGAGTTCTCCATCATCAGCACGCGGTCGGCGACCGCAATGGCTAACGCGCCGCCGCTGCCACCGACTCCAATGACGGTTGCGATAATCGGAACTTGCAGCCGCGCCATTTCGCGTAAATTGTAGGCGATGGCCTCTGCCTGACCGCGCTCTTCGGCGTGAATTCCAGGATAGGCGCCATCGGTATCGACCAAAGTAAAAATCGGACGGCGGAACTTCTCCGCGGTCTGCATCACGCGAATCGCCTTGCGATAGCCTTCGGGATGAGGCGTGCCGAAGTTGCGGTGCACGCGTTGCTTCATGTCGCGGCCCTTCTGCGTGCCGACCACGAGCACCTCTTCGCCATGGAAGCGGGCCATGCCGCAGACGACCGCCGCATCGTCGGCGAAGCCGCGGTCACCATGAATTTCGCTGAAGTCGGTAAATACGCGCTCAATGTAGTCGAGGGTTTGCGGACGCTGCGGATGGCGCGCCAACTCCGTTTTCTTCCACGCGCTGTTCGCACGTGCGTTCATCTCCTCCCGGAGGGTATGAACGCGGCGGTGAAGCTGGGCGAGCTGGCGCTGGGTCTCGGCGTTCTTGCCGCCATTGGCCTCGATCTCAGCGACCTGGCGCTCGATCTGCTCCAATTCCTGTTGCGCCTTTGCGGAAGATGCTTCCATCTTTAGGTTTTGAGTGCTTCGCTGACGGCAAGGCTGAAACCGCGCCCTGCCCCAGATGTTCCTGAAAACCTGTAACTAGCTGATCACGCGCACACTGCCGCGGCCGCAAATCTGTTCCACGCGGGCGATGAAGGTGCGGTCTGGCAGCACATTATATCCTTCCGCTTCCATCACTACCATGAAATCGCCGGCGCGTTCCACGTCGAACAATACCCGCGCGTCGCCCTTTCGCTCCTGAAAAAGTGTGTGCAGATCGTCCACCGTGCGTTCGCCGGAAGTTTCGAGCGGCACCCGAATACGTATCGCACGCGGCAGCGGAACCCTGGCATCTTCCAGCGGCATGACCTCAGCCGCGGTGATTTTGGGATTCGCACCTTCTTCGATTCTTACTCCAGCGCGCACCAGCACGGGCACCTCAAGTTTTACCTTGTCCGCGAGCCGTTTGTACGCTTCGGGAAAGACGATCATGTCGATCGAGCCGGACATATCTTCAAGCGTCGCCTGAGCGTAAAACTCGCCACGCTTGGACTTGAGCACGCGCACATTGGCAATGATCCCGGCCGTCGCCAGCGTCTCATCCTTTCCCGTGGATTTCGTCATCGCGCTCAGCTCAGCAATCGAGAGTGCCTGAAGGTCAAGCAATTTGTCTTTGAACTTTTCCAGGGGATGACCGCTGATGAAAAATCCGAGAATTTCCTTTTCTGCGTTCAGGCGGACATGTTCATCCCAGTCGGGAACATTCGGCAGCTTGTCGTTATGGGCTTCGCCCTCTTCCTGTTGGAACACTCCGAACAGCCCATGCTGTCCTGATTCCACATCGCGTTGGGTTTTCTGGGCGCGATCCATGGCGCGATCGAGGACAGCCATGAGCTGAGCGCGGCGGCCAAGCGAATCCATGGCTCCGCTTTTGATCAACGACTCCAGCACGCGTTTGTTCAGCAGCCGCAGATCGACGTTTTCGCAAAATTCGTAAATCGATTTAAACCGCTCCAGCTTTTTTCGCGCCGCCACGATGGATTCGATCGCATTCGCGCCAACGTTTTTCACCGCAGCCAGCCCGAAGCGAATGGCTTC
>JASIKQ010000197.1 GCA_030049565.1 Candidatus Sulfotelmatobacter sp. | reverse complement strand
TCGGCAAAGTGCGTAGGTGCAATCTCGTATGTATATTCGACTTCGCCATGCGCCGGAATCTGCACCGGCCTCGGCATTTTCACGATCACATCCGGCTGCGGAATGTTCCAGCCCTCAGTCCAGGTTCGCGGCGCAGGCGCATCGCGCGGATCGCCTGCGACTGCCTCAGCCTTTACCCACTCCGCAATGGTCGCGATCTGTTGCTCGGTCAACGATGGGTCATTGGCGAAATGTCCATACCGCGGATCGGCGAACCACGGTGGCATCATCTTCATTTCCACAGCGTGCGCAATTTTTTCCGCCCAGGGACGCGTCTGATCGTAAGTTACCAGCGGCATGGGCGCGGCTTCTCCCGGACGGTGGCAGCTTTGGCAATGATCCTGAAGAATCGGCAGGACATCCTTATAGAAAGAGGGCGTGTGAATCTTTTCGCTCCCGCTGGGAGAATGAGTTTTTGCCGGCCACGCCCGCGAGAACAGGCAGAGCGCCAGGAGCAATATGCCAAGCTTCACCACGAGCGGAGAAACTCCAGGCTCAACGCCCAAGCCTGCCGCGCCGAGTGCGGCTCATAAGACGCGCGCTCATCGCAGAAAAATCCATGATCGGCACGCGAAAATTCTGCATTCACATAGACTTTGTTTTGCGCGCTTAAAGCATCGGTCACCGCTTTTCGCTGCTCGGGTGGAATGTGCTTGTCCATCCCTCCCCAGATCAGCAGCATGGGAGCGTGCAGCTTCGCCGCGCGATCGAGCAGTGCGGGTGCGATTCCTCCGCCATAAAACGAAACTGCGGCGCGAAGCTCGAGCAAGCTGTTGGCGATAAACGAAACCCGCCCGCCCAGACAGAAACCGAGGCAGGAAATCTCGTCTTTCTTGACCTGCGAATTCGCCTTCAGCCAATCATAGGCCGCGCGCGCATCAGCCTCGGCGTTTTCGGGTATCACCGCCCGCGCATGCGGCATCACCGCAGGAAAATCCGTATAACCGGCCTCGAACCCAGCCGGAGCCGTGCGGTGAAACAATTCCGGAGCAATCACCACGAAGCCCTCCGCCGCAAATCGATCGCTCACATTTCGGATGTGGTGGTTGACTCCGAAGGCTTCCTGAAACAAGAGAAGGCCCGCGTGCGGCCCCTTCTGTTGTGGTCGCACCACATAAGCCGCCATCTTTGTTCCGTCCGCGACCGTCAGTTCCACTTTCTCATTCACAATTGGCTGGCTCATATCTTTCCTCAGAGCTCCTTGACCCTGCGCCGTGCAGACTCGAGATCGCTAACTGCAGTGTCGCACAAACTTTCACGCAAGCTGACGCGCGTCCTCACGAAAATGCTACAGTAATCGGTTCATGTCTGCGCCCGATTCCATCTTTGTTCGCGCCTGCAAATCGCAGCTGGTTGAACGCACACCGGTGTGGTTCATGCGCCAGGCCGGACGCTACATGCCCGAGTACCGCGCCGTTCGCAAGAAGCATTCCTTGCTCGAAATCTGCAAGCGGCCTGAGCTGGCTGCCGAAATCACCATCACCGCCGCCGAAATTCTCCAGGTTGACGCCGCCATTATTTTCGCCGACCTGCTGCTTCCGCTCGAGGTGATGGGTCTGGCTTTTCATTTTGCCTCGGGAGAAGGGCCGGTTATCGAAAAGCCGGTACGCACCGCCTCCGATATCGCTCAGCTCACCACCAATCGCGCCGCAGAACTCGGCTACGTTTCTGAAGCTGTAGCCGTGGTGGCGAAACACTTCGCGGGGAAAGTTCCCGTAATCGGTTTTTGCGGAGCGCCCTTCACGCTGGCCAGCTACATGATCGAAGGCGGCGGTTCGCGCCACTATCTCCATACCAAAAAGATGATGTACAACTCCCCTGCCGAGTGGGATGAGTTGATGCGCAAGCTGGTTGCAGTCACCTCGGAGTATTCGGCCGCGCAACTTCGCGCCGGCGCTGACGTAATTCAGATTTTCGATAGTTGGGTCGGCTGCCTCAGTATCGAAGATTATCGCCGCTACGTTCTGCCGCACGTCACCCGCATGGTGAAAGAACTTCAGAAGACCGGTGCGCCCATCATTTATTTTGGAACCGACAGCGCCACACTTCTGCCCTCGATGAACGAAACCGCAGCCGACGTGATTGGACTGGACTGGCGCATCCCGCTCGATCAAGGCTGGAACGCACTAGATCATCGTTGTGCCGTGCAAGGAAATTTAGACCCGGTGCTGCTCTTCGCCGACTGGAAAGAATTACAATCCCGCGCCAAAAACATTCTTCAGCTCGCCGCCGGACGTCCCGGCCACATCTTCAATCTCGGCCACGGCATTCTGCCCGAAACTCCAGTCGAAAACGTGAAGAACCTGGCGCGATTGGTTCAGCAGTACGCGTCAAATTCTGAATCGTACAGCCGAAGCCAGCACGCCCGAAGCCCGCACTCATGAAGCGTATCGCGATTATCGGCGGCGGTATTTCCGGTCTATCCGCCGCGTTCGCGCTCGAAGAGCATCGCCGCGCCGGAGCTGCCGAATATGTTCTGTACGAAGCCACGCCGCAACTCGGCGGAGTCCTGCGCACCGAGCATATTCACGGCTGCGTCGTCGAAGCCGGACCCGATTCCTTCATCACCGAAAAACCCTGGGCCGCCGATCTCTGCCGCACGCTCGGCCTCGGCGACCAACTCATCGGCTCCAACGATGCCGATCGCATAACCTACATTCTCGTTCGCGGCCGCCTTGTTCCCATGCCCGATGGACTGATGTTCATGGTGCCGACAAAAATCCTGCCCACCGGACTTTCTCCGCTTTTTTCCTGGAGCACGAAGCTGCACATGGCCCGTGAACTGCTTCACCCGCCCCATATCGCGAATGGCGACGAAAGCGTCGCATCCATGGTCGAACGTCACTACGGCTCAGAAATGGTCGAGCGGCTCGCCGATCCGCTGCTCTCTGGCGTCTACGGAGGCGAGGCCGCGAACCTCAGCGTGCGCGCCGTGCTTCCGCGCTTCGCGGAAATGGAACGGAATTACGGCAGTCTCGGCCGCGCCATGCTCGCCGCGCGCAAAAAAATGCGGCAGTACGCGAAGAAACCCTCACCTCCGCTGTTCACTTCCCTAAAGAACGGCATGCAGCATCTGGTCGAAACCATCATTCCGCGCCTGGACCCAGCGTCGCTGCTGACTAACACCCCGGTGCAG
>JASIKQ010000196.1 GCA_030049565.1 Candidatus Sulfotelmatobacter sp. | reverse complement strand
GATCAGCCCGACATCCGCCGCCGGGATTTCCATTTCCGTGCCCTCGCCAGTCTGACCGAACAATTTATGGTCCATGATGACTGGCATGTGCACGATTTCTACTTGTTTGAGTACATCCAGAAGAGGTTCGCCAATGTCGAGGATGGTAACTTCGCAGCCTCCGCATATGGCAAACCACTCTTCCGCAAGTCGAGCTGCCATGCTGCACCTCCTACCGGACGTGAATTCGTGCTGCTCTGCTTTTCTTTGCGTTGGTGGCATTCGCCCGCGATTGCGACCTTGCCTGGTCGTTGACTGGACGGCATTGGGCAGGGTACAAGCCCAGCGCGGACGCCACCGTGGAGAGAGAAATGTCCACAACGACCTCTCGGCAGTTTCGACCTGCGTCGGCAAAACTGGCGCCCGCTCTATCGCGGCAAGCCGCAGGTGCGAAATTGTGTTTCAGATTTTGCTGCCAAAGGCATCGCCCGTCAGTGACTTGCATCACCTAGCAGGGTGACGAAATTCCAAAACGGGCCTAGATGATCGTGAATTCCCATCAGAAACAGGATAGTGACGGCTGGTCCGGATCGGGATTGACGAGGCTAAGAGCTCAACTTCGCGGATGACTTTTCTACCGTGGAAGGCACTACGAGCTGCTGTAAAGCTGGAAAGGCGCCCAATAGAATGGGCTATGAAACGTACCGCCGTGGAGCAAAGTGAATTTGGCAGTTCTCAGTGCCACAGCCGGGCTGTTTCCCCTCTTCAATCCAGCATAAAACACATCGATCAGTTGGGGAGTCGAGACATCGCTGACATCCCACAAAGCGGCCACCACATTGTGGGCGCCGGCGCGTAGAAATGCCCAGGAAAGTCCGACCAGGCCTTCTCCGGAATAGGTGCGTTTGCCGGTGCTGTAGCAGGCGGAAATGGTCACCAGCTCGGCGTGCAAGGGGTGGGTGCCAATAATGTCGCGGGCGTAGAGCTTGAAGGAGTCGTCTTGAGTGGTCCCGCCATTCGCGGCAGGCTCTCTGCTCAAAATGATGGCCGAGTCGAGCGGGTTCATGCGGCTGGCAGTGCCATGCGCGACAAAATGGATGTAAGAGAACTGCTCCGGATGATTGGCGAGATATGCCGGCGGAGATGCCTGATCGCGGGCGAAAACTGCTTGCCGTTGGGCGGGAAAGTATTTTTCGATGTTTTCCATCTGCGCGGCTGCATTGGGCAGGGCGGGATATGAATTGTCGGGCTCTGCATCGGGCGTAACCGGATTGCCGATGAGGAGCAATTTGCCCGCGAGATTTCCGCCGCGGCGGCGTGACGCGGGCAACAGGCGCAACGACGGGGCGTTGGCAATGGTGACATCTTCAATCCAATAGTGGTTCGGCTGCGGCGTCAGAGTTTCGAAGTTCAAGCTATTCAAGCCGCCATCGGAAATAATAAAGACCGTGTTGTTCCTCGAGACTTCTTGCCTCAGCAAGTCTTGCGCCGGCGCGACCAGTATCTGGTAGAGAACGCCGCCATCGTTGGAGGATTCGAGAATCTCTGGCGGGCCTTCGAGCTTCTTGCGGTAACGCTGCACGGCCGCATCGATTTCGCGCTGCTTGGCGGTCAGGGGAAACAGCTTTACGCGATTCGGCGTTACCACCCATAAATAAGAGTGATCCTGGCCGAGCGAATAAAAGAGAATCGTACCGCCGGCGCGGCGCGCGATTTCGGACGCGTTCAGCGCGTCGGGCGAGAAGGTGGGCTTGCAGGGGCGTCCGAGGCCTTCGGTGAGGGTGCGGGCGCGAGTGTAGTCGGCGACGCGGAGAGCGTCGTCGATTTTGCCGCGCTCGATGAGAAATTGGATGTAGTCTTCATAAATTCGCGCCGCGTTGCTGAGAAACGGCAGGCGGCTATCGACGCGCTGGTGCAGATCGCAGCGCGCGGCTTCAAATGTGGTCAGAGCAGTGCGATACTGGCCGTCGGCGGCGGTGAGCTGATTTTCATCTTCGTATAATCGCGCCAAAGAACGCTCTGCTTCCCACTTCAGAAAGACCGGCGTGTCGGCGGATTTCGCTACCTCGTTGAAGTCAGCTTCGGCAGTAGCGATGTCGTGCTTGTGAGCGGCCACGCGGGCTTCGACCAGCAGAGGATAGACCACATCGCGGCCGTTTTCGTCTTTTCTGGCCATTGCCAGAGCCTCGTCGGCGTAACGCTTGGCGTCGTCGAGCTTGCCGGTTTGCTCGGAGACCAAGGCGAGGGACATCAGGGAATTGACGATGTCTTCGCTGGAGCTGATTTTGCGGGCGAGATTGAGGGACTGCTGGAAGGATTGCTGGGCTTTGGCCAGCTCACCCGCGTCCATGTCAACGTAGGCTGCGTTGGTGAGCCATTTCACTTGATCGCCGATGTCGCCCAGTTTTGCGGCCTGTTCCTTGGCCTCAGCAAACATTTCAAGCGCTTTTTCCGAGTCGCCAAGTTTGTAGTAGGCCCATCCCATGTTCCCCAGCGCGGCTTGCGCATTGTCGGCAAAGCCTCCCGATACTGCAATCTGTCGGGCGGCGCTGGCCCGATCCAGCGCCTCATCAAAATGCGCCTGCTCATCCGCAGCGTAGCTCAGGTCGAGCAGTGCGTTGGCTTCGCTAAATTGGTCGCCGCTGGCATGTGACGCGGCCAAGGCGCTGTCGAAGAAGAGCCGCGCCTGCGAGTAGCGGCCCCTTTCCATCTCGAGCTTTCCCTGAGTGAGGCCCATACCCCGGCACGCAGGGTAGTCTGCAACGCACAGTCGCTGGGCGTCGTGGATTCTCTGCTCCGCTTCCGGAAAATTGTGCGTCGAGGCATATGCGACCGCTTCGAGCCTTTGCCTTTGGACAGCGAGGTCTCCGTCCTGAGGGGGGTGCGGTTCGGTAGCAAGCAGTTTCAGCGTCTCCTCGTTCATGCCCTGCCAATACCGCACTCTGGCCCTCAGTATGGTGAATCTCCAAGCCCACTCACCCCCCAGACCACGAAATTCCTCGTATCCTCTTTCGGCTTCGTTCCGGGCGCCTGAGATATCGCCATGCTGCAGAGTTTTGACCGCGTGCTCGAAAGCGGCCTGCGGATCGCGACGGCGCGAGCAGGCTGATGAGGCGGTAAGCGCCAGCACCAGGGGAACTAGCCGGCACGCGGACGCCGTGTGGCGCGTCAGCCACCTGCGAGTTGGGCGGCAGTCCCGGAGTTGCAAGGGGGAAAACATGCAGTTCCGACTGTCGCAGGATTCTAACAGGGTTTTACGGCGACAACGCTAGAAGACCTCAGGTCCGGTCGATTCTCCCATACTGGCAAGATCTTATTTTTGCATCGCGGCGACCACTTCACCGCACAGTCCGTGGGTACTCAACTTGCGGCGCGCGGTCAAGGATTTCCCGCTTCAATCAAGAAGTGGACATCCAACATCGACCTGGCATATGCGAGGATCCGGCTAGCCGTGGATCAGCAGAATCCTCGCATCGCTTGAGAACCGCCAGCCCTGCCGCCGGCCGAATCCGGTTGCCATGGCCGCGCGGGGCATTCGCTAGCCTCCCCCTCCCTTGCTGCCCGTGCCGTTGGGGTCTGTCATTACGACGCTAACGCCCCCTTCAACTGGGCATCCAAGTTCGAGCCGGATCATGGTCAAAGAAAACGTGTAGCTGTCGAACTCCTTCTTGAGGGCATCTCCCTCTTTACGGTTCACCTTCAGCTCGCCCAGGAAAATCCTCCCGAAATGCGGCAGGTCGATAACGTGGCCGAATGCTTTGGGATAACCGTTGCCACCGTTGAGCTTGGGATAACCGTTCACGCTGCTGACCACCGAGCAGTGGGCTTCATTCGGATTCTTGCCAGGTTCGCGCTTGGGCAGATAGTTTTCCCGCGCCCAGTCACATAGTCCTTCGGCTTTGCTGATCTTCTCGTACTGTTTCGATATTCGGCCCATCATGCTGGCTTTCCTGTCAAAATACGACACGTCATTCTTGGGCTTGGAGCCGATGATATCAAGATCCGTCACTACTTCGACCTTGTGCCCGCCAATGCGCAGGTTTTCGAAGCGCGTGCCGAGAAAATTTATCGAAGGCACCGCGCCGTCGCGAGGATGTTCGGTGGAAATACGGGCGACGACGCGGTCGGCGGTGACCACGTCGAGAAGGTTGAGGCCCTCGACTACCGAAGTTGTCAGCGTGACAAAACCACGGGCTGGCTTCGAGCTGCGGTGGCCGGCAACCTGGGTATAGCCGGAGCGATAAAAAAGGATGCCTTCCAACTGGAACGGATCGGCGTACCGGAAGTGATAGTGGCTATCGTCTCCGCCTCCAAACAGCTTCA
>JASIKQ010000195.1 GCA_030049565.1 Candidatus Sulfotelmatobacter sp. | reverse complement strand
TGACCAATGCATTGCGGGCCAAAATCACAATCGAGAATGGCTGCGTCGTGCAGGGGAATTTCGATGATTACGCTCCCTTGCGTATGGAGGAGGCGCCGGTAGTGGAAGTTTACGCTGTGCCCAGCGTGGAAGCGCCCACGGGAATCGGAGAGCCTTCCGTTCCGCCGCTTGCTCCGGCGTTGTGCAATGCGATTTACGCCGCAACCAAGAAAAGAATTCGGGCGCTGCCGATTTTGAGCTGATCTGACTTTGGACTGATCCTGCGATGGTGCAGCGTGATCTATCATCTCTCCATGGCCGCTACGCCGGTTCAATCGCTCGTCTTGAGCTTTCATGATGCCCGTCGCGTGGTCGAGGAACACGCGTCAGGTATGCCGTCTCCCGAGACCGAAACTTTAGCCCTGCTGCACGCCGCCGGAAGAATACTCGCTGAGCCCATCGTTGCCGATCGCGATATCCCTCCCTTTCCGCGCGCCACCCGCGACGGCTACGCGGTGCGGGCCGCCGATGTGGCCAGCGTTCCGGTCACATTGAACGTGATTGGTGAAATCAAAGCCGGACTGCTGCGACCGGTTTCATCACGAATGAATCCGGGTGAGGCATTCGCCATCATGACAGGGGCGCCAGTTCCGCCAGAGGCAGACGCGGTAGTGATGATCGAGTACACGTCTGCGCGTGGCGACTCAATTGAGATTACAAAAAGCTTCTCTCCGGGAGAAAATATTGTCCCTCAAGGAGCCGAGGCCAGGCGCGGCAGCGTTTTGCTCGAGCCCGGCACGCGGCTGAATGAGTCAGCGATCGCCTTGGCTGCCTCAATCGGCAAGGAAAAAGTAAGAGTGTTTGCGCGTCCTCGCGTGGCCGTACTTACGACCGGCGACGAGATCGTCGAAATCGATGAGCAGCCCGGGCCCACGCAAATCAGAAATTCTAACAGCTACTCGCTCGCGGTGCAGATTCTCGAAGCCGGCGGCGAGCCTGTGCTCCTGCCCATCGCACCTGATGAACCACGCCGGCTGCGGGAACTGATCGAGCAAGGACTGCAATCTGACTTGCTCATCATGACCGGCGGCGTCTCCATGGGCCGCTACGATCTTGTCGAGCAGGTGCTAGCGGAATTGCATGCCGATTTTTTCTTCACCGGCGCGAAGATCCAGCCCGGGCGCCCGGTCGTATTCGGCTGCTGCGGGCAAGCACTGCCTTCTGCAAAGTACTTCTTCGGTCTTCCGGGCAATCCTGTATCGACGATGGTCACGTTCGAACTGTTTGCTAAACCGATGATCGAAGCGCTAGGTGGAATGCGTGCTCGCCCGCTTGCCTTTTTGCACGCGCGGCTAAAATCAGAAATTCGCGTGAAGACAGGACTGACGCGATTTCTACCCGCAATCCATATGGGAAAGCTGGAAGGCTCGCACGTCGAAATCGTGCCCTGGCAGGGATCAGGTGATATCGCGGCCCAGGCTCGCGCCAATTGCTACGTCGTCGTCCCGCCCGATCGCGGCCATATTCCCGCCGGCGAATGGGTCGCAGTCTTGCAGAGGTAAGTGCCCCGCCGTGCGCCGAAGCTGGTCGCCGGCGCTGCGCTTCGGCTGACTGCGCGGCATCCCATGTAAGATAGAGCTTTGGCATGGCGAAAAAGCTCTCTCACTACGACCCGGAGGGCCGCGCACGTATGGTCGATGTTTCCGGCAAGGCAGCCACTCGCCGCGAAGCTGAGGCCAGCGCTTTTGTAGACTTGCCGGCGGCGGTGCTCGCAGCCCTGCCCAATAATCCGAAAGGGGATCCGCTGGAAGTGGCGCGTGTCGCCGGAATCATGGCGGCCAAACGCACGGCAGAACTCATTCCCCTGTGCCATCCTCTGCCGCTGGCGCACGTTGCTGTGGATATGCGGCTGTGCGAGAATGGCGTCGCGATTACAACCAAAGCTGTGACCACCGCCGAAACCGGAGTTGAGATGGAAGCTCTGGTCGCCGCGAGCATCTCCGCCCTCACCCTTTATGACATGGTCAAGGGAGTGGACAAGAGCGTGACGATTCGCGACATCGTGCTGGAACGCAAAAGCGGCGGCAAGAGCGGAGAATATCGCCGCAAAAAGTAATCATGGCGAACGACGTCAAGCTGCTGTTGGTCGACGACAATCCGATGGTGCTGGGCATGTTGCAGCACGCCCTGGCTCCCTTTGCCCGAGTTGTGGCCGCCGGAGACGCGGCCGATGCCTTGCTGAAAGCGGTCGACGATCCTCCCGAGATTCTGGTTTCTGATTACCGCATGCCGGGGATGGATGGACGCCAGTTAGTCGAGAAGCTGAAGAGCCGTCCCGCCACCGCCAATTTTTCGGCCATCCTGATGGCGAGCCGTGCCGATATCGACGAGCGGCTTTCTCCGCAGGATGCCGCCGACGACTACCTCGCCAAACCCTTTTTTCTCAAGGAAGCCACGCGGCGCATTAAACGCATCGTGGATCGCATTGCACTCGAAAAGATGGCCAAGACCGCGCCTTCCGATGGTGTGGTGCGTGGCAATCTTTCGCAGATGAACGTCATCGACCTCATGCAGTCGCTGGAGATGGGCCGCAAGAGCTGCCGTCTTAAACTCAGCAATGAAAGCGAAACCTGCGAGGTCTTCTTTGTCGAGGGTCAGGTAAAACACGCGACTTACGGATCGTTGACCGGCGACGAAGCCGTGTTCAAAGTTCTGCGCTGGACTGGCGGCAATTTCGAAATCGATTTCGAGGGCAAGACCGATCAGGAAACGACCAAGCTCAACACCCAAGGCCTGCTGATGGAGGGCTTGCGCTTGCTCGATGAAGCGCAGCGCGATGCCGGCGGCGAGGTTGGTGAAGAATCCTCGGCCAGCATGGGCGCAGACGCTGGGGCAGCGGCAAGCAAGGCGAGCGGCAGCCGACGCAGGGAAGAGGAAGAAGATGTCCTCCTCGACAGCTAAGGCTGCGCGGCGCAAACGACTTCCCGCCTTGCAATCGCACGAGCGGCAATCTGCCAAAACACGATCTTTAAAATCCGCGATTTTCTTTTCAGCGGCCGTGCTGACAGTGAGCGATTCCTGCGCTCGCGGCGAACGAGTCGATCTTTCCGGTCCGGCCGTCGCCAGGGCGTTGAAAGAAGCAGGGTTTCGGGTTACGGCTTCGAAAGTTGTTCCCGATGACTCCGTGCAGATTCAGAACGCTTTGATTCACTTGGTCGCTGGCGCGAGATTGGTCGTAACCACTGGTGGCACGGGAGTTGCGCCGCGCGATGTGACGCCAGAAGCTACACGGGCCGTCTGCGATCGAGTACTCGACGGAGTGGCCGAGCGCATGCGCATCGAAGGCGCGAAGAAGACGCAATTTGCAGCGCTGAGTCGCGGCGTATGTGGCGTGCGGGGAATAAGTCTGATTCTGAATCTGCCCGGCAGTCCAAGCGGAGCCGTGGAATCGCTCCGAGCCGTCGTAGGTCTGTTTCCTCATGCGCTCGACTTGTTGGAGGGAAAGACCGAACATTCCTGAGGCACGGGCCACGCCCAATCTCACCACAAATCCACGCTCACGTCCGAGTCTAGCCCATCCACTCGATCAATGGCTCGGCGGCACGTACTCTTTTGGCAGGGCGGAACCTTCGCCGAAGAAAAATTGATCTAATTGCTTGACAATCACTTCCTGATCTTCACGGCGGGCCGGATTCAGCCGGTATTCGTTCAGCAGCATCTTGCAGTGCTCGGTCCACATCCTCCACGCCTCCTGCGACACGTTATCGTAAACCTTGCGGCCGAGTTCGTTGTCGAATGGAGGTTCGTCCAGCCCGGGCAATTCTCTTTGCAGTTTCACGCAGAATACGGTGTGCGCCATAAGTTTTCCTTCTCTTGAATTTTCTACACCAAGATTACTACACGCTGCGCCGGCGGCGGAAATTCAGCGGCCGCGTCTCAGCTATACTTTTTCGTTCTGCATCGGCAATTTAAGAGATGTATGCGCAAACGGAGCTTTGGATGCCAGAGCCGTTGGGCAGGTCGCAAATTGAGTCCGCGCCGTCGCGAGAATTGAAGGCCCCCGGCAAGGCCCCTCAGTTCGTGCGGTGGATGCAGGCGGCATTCCCCGGCGCCGTCTTGCTGATTTACGCAATCTTGCCAACAAAAAATTATTACTGGGATGGAATTTCGTTCGCTCAGAATATTGAGCAGGCGGGCCGGTGGAATTCAGCCGGTTTTTGGCCGAACCTGATTCATCCCAACCATCTTGTCTACAACCTCATTGGCTATCTTGTCTGTACATGTATCCAGGCGATGGGGTTTCATGTTCGCGCGCTTTATGTTTTGCAAGCCATCAGCATGGTCGCCGGTGCGATGTGCGTTTGGCTGATGCAACGGTCACTCCTGCGCATTACAGATTCGGCTTATCTCGCCGCGACGTTAAGCGCGATTGTTGCCTTCTCCGCTGTCTTCTGGAAGTACTCGACCGACGCCGATGCCTATATTCCTAGCGTGCTCTTTCTCGTCATCGCTTTCTACATAATGAGTCTGCCAGGAGAGGCGCGGCCGATCGCCGTGGGGCTGTCGCATGTTGCCGCCATGCTGATTCATCAACTCGCGGTCTTGTTCTTCCCGGCAGCCGCGCTCGCCGTATATCTCAAAGGTGGGTGGAGAGGCTTATGGCGATATTGCCTGACGGCCGCAGGCATTACCTTGCCCGCGTATTATGCGGGTTACCGCCTGGAAACTATGAGGACGTCCCTGCCGCCCTTTCTCCACTGGCTCACCAATCACTCGCCCGATTCGTCATTCACTTTCAACCTGCCGCGCGACGTTGCCATTACAGTTTCGAGCTACGTGCGATTGTTCTTCGGAGGCACTGGACGCGTGCTTCAGTTCTTTGGCCCGTTCATGCTGGTGACACTGGTCCTGCTCGCGGCTGTTCTCGCCACTTCGATCTTCACCGCGGCGCGCTACTGGAAGGATTCGCATTTCCCAAGAGGAAATGCAGCGATAAATAACTCGCGTCTCTCTTGGGTCGCCGCAGTGTGGCTGACCTCGTATTTCGTGTTTCTGTTTTTCTGGCTGCCGCAAAATACCTTTTATAAGCTCTTTTGCCTGCCGGCAATCATTATCATCGCCGCGCATTTTCTGGCGCGATATCGCGGGCCGCGGCGCAATCGCTTGGTTCTGTTTGCCGCTGCCCTGGCGCTGGCGAATCTGGCTTTGTACATCTATCCTTACTCGCGTTCCGACTACAACCAATCGCTGAGGTTTGCGATGCGAATGCGCCCTTTGTGGAGCGATCGTACGATCGTTTACTACCGCGTCTTTACCGTGGACGATTGGTTCATCCGCTACTTCAACCCGGAAACAACTTGGAAGAGGCTGGATCCGGCAGAAAGCGCGTCAGCGGTCGTGCAGGCAGCGACGCATGACACCGAAAGCGGCCACGATGTGTGGATTGATACCACGGTTGCGGAATCTCTCGCTCCGAGCGGAACCGCCATGGCTCACTTCGAGAAAGGTGAGGAAGACAATTACCCCAAGCATCCGATATTTTTTCTGCGCTGGGTGCGGAACTGAACTTTCTCTCCCAGCATGGTTACCGCAACAGCTAGATATAATGAGGCCGCGGGCGCGGCGTAAAAAGCGCGTTAAGCAAGACTGTTTCTCTATTCCTGATGGCGGAGCTTCCTCGAGTAACGGTGATCGCGACAGTGCTCAACGAGGTCGAGACGATTGGCAATCTGATTTCGAGTTTTGCCCAGCAGACGCTGTTCAACATCGAAATTATCATCGTTGACGGCGGCTCCAGCGACGGCACCTGGGAGCGATTGCAGCAATTTGCCGCGCAGGAGCCAAGGCTGCGACCGATTCGCGACGAAAGCTGCAATCTTCGCTCTTCGCCGGGCCCCATCGCGCGCGGGCGTAATCGCGCCATTCAAGAATCTACTGGCACCGTGATTGCCTGCGCGGATGCGGGCTGTGGGTACGCGCCAGGCTGGGTGGAGAGACTCACAGCCCCAATTGTGGCGGGCGATGCGGAATATACCCTCGGCGGATCATATATCGATCCCGCACAAGCGACAGTTTGGGATGTTGCCGCGGCTCCCTTCCTTGGGATTAAGTTGCGGCCGGAAGGACTTCGCAAAAGCTGCACCACTCGATCGATGGGCATGAGTAAAAGCTTGTGGAAACGGGTGGGCGGTTTCCCGGAAGTCAATTTGTTCGGCGAAGACACATTATTCGATCTGCGGGCTCGCGAACTCACCATTCCAGTTTTTCCCGAAGGCGCGATGGCCCGGTACAATCCGCGATTTACCTTGCGCTCTGCCGCCGAAAAACTCGGGCTCTATGCAACCTCAGATGGGGTGCTGGGAGTAAGGCGTATGCGGCTGGTGCGGAATTTGATGAGATGTGCCGCTCAGGTCGCAGCCTTGATCGCCTTAAGATGGACGTTCGTCCCGCTGTTACTTGTTGCGTTGTTGGAAATCTGCTTCGCGTTCGAACACGACGTGCGCGGCGTTTTCAATCGCCGGTTTGTAAAGCTCGTGCCCGCGCGTGTTCTCTTCTCCCTGATGGCTCCCTGGATCGTGTCTTTTAACCACATCGCCGGCAGCATCACTGGGCAAAACCGCCGCAACCCGCAGAACTCGCGCGCCTGAGCGGACCGGGCGAAGGCCGCATACTATTATCAGATCTGCTATGAGCACAATCCGCACCGATGCGGCCAGGAGCGAACCTGCATCCCGCGAGCGAATCCATGACCCGCACGTCAAGTGGTTATTGCTAATCGTCCCGCTCGCCGCGTTGCTTCGCTTTCTGTATCTCTCGCGCAAGAGCGTATATCTCGACGAAGCCATCAGCGTGGCTTATGCCCACATGAGCTGGCACGAATTCGCGCAAGTGTTGCTTGCGCGCGATGCCAACATGGCTCTTTTCTATCTCCTGCTGCGTGGCGTGGTTCCATTCGGTGACAGCGAATTCCGGGTGCGGCTGATTTCGGTCATCGCGGGCGTGGCGACCGTGCCCGTGATGTATTGGCTCGGGAAAAAGCTCTACGATCGTCAAACCGGCGTGTGGACGGCGCTGCTGCTCTCCGTGAACGCCTGCCACGTAGTTTTCTCCCAGGAAGCACGCGGCTACGCTTTGGCTCTGCTTCTTATTACGCTTTCCTGCTGGTTGTTCCTCAAGGGAATCGAGTCGCCATCATGGCCAACTTGGGCTTGGTATGCCCTGGTGAGCGCTTTGGGGGTTCACAGCCATTATTACGCCGGGCTGGTGCTGGTAGCGCAATGGATTTCTCTTTTCACGCTGCCTCGGCGCATGCTTCCGGCGAAGCATCTGTTCGTCGCCATCCTAGTCGTCGGGGTTCTGATTTCTCCGGCAGTGCTCTTCGTGCTCCGCCACACCCCCGGTCACATTGATTGGGTTCCACCCATCA
>JASIKQ010000194.1 GCA_030049565.1 Candidatus Sulfotelmatobacter sp. | reverse complement strand
AAGTCCGCGCGGTCGTTCATGATGAGTTTGACAGTCCCGCCTACGCGCCGCTTCAATTCGCGCACCTGCTCGAGCATCATGCGTGGGCTCCCGCTTTTGTTACGGTATTGCAACAGCGTAGATCCTGCCTTGACGAGATTTTCTGCGAAGTTGGTGAGCTCTGCTGTCGAAGAGAAAAACGCCGCATCTACGATGGGATAGAGGCGAGGAACCGAGATCACGCTGCCGATTCCTTTTTATCGTTTTTTGCCAGGAATCGCTCGATGAATCCGGTGTCGAAGTTGCCGGCGCGGAAGTCGGAGTCGGCAAGAATTTTCCGGTGCAACGGAATCGTCGTGTAGATGCCTTCCACAATGAACATCTCCAAAGCCCGCGTCATGCGCGAAAGCGCCTCGCCGCGGTCCTTGCCGCGCACGATCAACTTGGCGATCAGCGAGTCGTAGTAGGGCGGGATCACGCCCTCCGCATAGGCCGCCGTATCTACGCGAACTCCAGTGCCTCCCGGCGGATGAAATGCCGTGATCTTTCCCGCGGAGGGAGTGAACTTCTCGGGATGCTCGGCATTGATGCGGCATTCGATGGCGTGCCCGCGGCGCACGATCGGCCCTTGCAGCACATCGCGCATGTTGGCTCCAGCGGCGATCATGATCTGGCTCTTGACCAGATCGACATCGGTGACCATCTCTGTGACTGGATGCTCGACCTGGATGCGCGTGTTCATTTCGATGAAATGCAGACGGCGGTCGCGGTCCATCAGGAACTCGATCGTGCCGGCGTTTGTGTAGCCGATCTGTGCCAGTGATTTGCACAAGATCCCGCCTACTTCGTCCCGCAGTTCGGGAGTCACTTGCGTAGAGGGCGCTTCTTCGAGCAGTTTCTGGTGACGGCGCTGGATGGAACATTCGCGTTCGCCCAGGCTGACCACATTGCCGTGCTCGTCCGCGAGCACCTGGAACTCGATATGCCTGGGATGCTCGACGTACTTCTCCATGTAAAGATCGCCGTTGCCAAAAGCTCCGGCGGCTTCGGATTGCGCGGCGCGAAACAACCCCGGCAGATCTTCTTCGCTGCGCACGATTCTCATGCCCCGCCCGCCTCCGCCAGCCGACGCCTTCAGGATCACGGGAAAACCGACTTGCCGTGCCCACTCCAGACCTTCGCCTTCAGAAGCGATGATTCCGTCTGAGCCCGGCAGAATGGGCACGCCCGCCTGCTTCATGGCAGCGCGGGCTTTTTCTTTTTCGCCCATCAGCCGCGTCACCTCCGGGCGCGGTCCAATGAATTTGATGGCGCTGGTTTCGCAGACTTCGGCAAAATTGGCATTCTCCGAAAGCAAGCCGTAGCCGGGATGAATCGCATCCACGTTGGCGATTTCGGCGGCGCTGATAACCGCGGGAATGTTCAGATAGCTGAGAGCAAGTTGCGGAGGGCCAATGCAAATGGCTTCATCGGCGAAGCGCACGGGCAGGGAATGGCGATCGGCTTCACTGTAAATCGCTACGGTGCGAATGCCCAGTTCCTTGCATGCACAAATCACGCGCAGGGCAATTTCTCCGCGATTGGCGACCAGGATTTTCTTGAACATGAATCGGAATAAAGCTTCTAGCTCCTAGCTTCTAGCTTTTAAGTCCCTGTTTGCAAACCTGCCTTCTCGTCAGCATAAATGGATGGGTATTGCCGCCCGGAGAGAATTTGCTCGTGATAACGGAAAGCCCCACATCACGTCTTCGGCCTTATGGCAAACAACTCCTGCCCGTACTCGATGGGCTGGCCATTAGCCGCCATCTTCTTGACGATTTCGCCGGCCATATCGCATTCGATTTCATTCAACAGCTTCATCGCCTCGACGATGCACAGCACCTGTCCGATCTCAACCGTATCGCCCACTTTGACAAAGGGCGGCGCGCCCGGCGAGGGAGCTTCATAAAATGTGCCGACGATGGGAGACTTCACGATATGAAGATTTTCAGCTGCGGCGGGCTGAGCGGATTCAGTCGCCCCTGCACTTGGCGCCTGTGAAACCGAAACAGGTTGAGCGGCTAAGGGCGCAGCCGGAACAACGGGCACATAGGGGACATCGGTGTGCGTATGAACGACGGTTTGCGCACCCGCCCTCCTGATCTTTACCTTGACGTCGCCGCGCTCGAGTTCGAACTCGGCAATGTCTTTTTCGATTAGGAACTCGATCAGTTCCTTCAGTTCTTTTTGGTTCATTCGCGTACGGTGGGACTGCCTGAGACTCCGTTCTCCAGGTCGAGCGGAAACATTTCAGGGAACGACAGGACCGGTTCAAGATTCGCCTTTCAAAACCGATCCGCCTGTGATCCTTGAAAAATGAAGACCTAAACCGCTAAGAAATCCTTGCCGGTCGGCGTCAAAATCTCGCATCCGCCGTCTTTCACCACAACCATATCTTCGATTCTCACGCCCCACTTGCCGGGGAAGTAAACACCCGGCTCAATGGTGACGACCATTCCCGGCTTGAGCACTTCTTTCTGGCCAGCAGCGACGCGCGGCGCCTCATGAATTTCCAGCCCTACGCCGTGACCGGTGGAGTGGGTGAAATATCGTCCTAAACCGGCTTGGCGCAATACCTGGCGGGCTGCGGCATCCACCTCGCTGACGTTCACGCCCGCTCGGGCGGCGGAAATGGCAGCCTGCTGCGCCTCCTTGACGGCCTCATAGGCGCGGCGAGCTTCTTTTGCTTCCTGGCTGGAAGCGCGCCCAACCCACACAGTGCGGGTCTGGTCCGAGCAATAACCATGGAGTATAACACCGAAGTCGCAGATGACGAACGAGCCGGCGGCGATGGCTTGTTCTGACGCTCGACCGTGCGGCAGCGCCGATCTCGCGCCGGAAGCGATGATGGTGGGAAACGACATTTCAGACGCTCCGGCTCGCCGCGCTGCATACTCCATCTCAGCCGCCACTTCCACTTCTTTTATGCCGAGACGCAGAACTTCCAGAGCGCGGTCGAAGAGAGATGCCCCTAATTCAACCGCTTGGCGAATGCGGGCCAGCTCATCTTCGTCCTTCGTCATTCGAGCCTGTTCTACCAGCGGCGGCGCATTTTTCAGTTTGGAACCCGAGGGCAACAGCTCTACAAGACGCTTTCTCTCGGCTACCGCCAGATTTTCGGCTTCAATCCCGATAGTGCATCCCTTCGATCGTTTGCGGCGGGATTTGATCCATTCTCCAACGGCGTTTAACAACGCCTTGCGCGCAATGATTACCCTGGCGCCGGTAACTTCCGCATGGGCCTGCGTGTCATAGCGCACATCGGTGAAGAAGGCAGAGTGCGCTTGTGTGACCAGCAGAAGGCCAGCGCTGCCGGTAAATCCGCAAAGATAGCGAATGTTGGGAAGATGGCTGACGAGCAGGGCGTCGAAGCGGTGAGTGGCAAGCTGCCGCCGAAGACTTTTCTGGCGCGATTGAAAATCCATCATGCAGAGTCTAGCAGGAGAGCCTCCAGTCGGGGGTTGCAAGCTACGAGCGGCGAGCAAACCCTAGAAGAACGATTTAGGTGAATCCTCCAACAAACACGTATTTCACATCGTGATTTGCTCAATGCTTGTTACTCGTAGCTCTGGCTCGCAGTCTGAAAGCAACCCGCCGGCCCTGACAGGTTCTTCAGGCCGGCGGGTTCTAATCTTCAACTGCGCTCAGGGTCGACGTTATGTCTGAATGATCCGCGGCGTGATGAAGAAGATCAATTCCTGGTTGGAGGTGCTCACCTGCACGTGTTTGAACAGGTTGCCCAGGATCGGAATATTGCCGAGCAGCGGCACCTGATCGACCTCAAGCGAGTTCTGGGTCTGGATGACGCCGCCGATGACGACCGTGCCGCCGTCGGTGACCAGCACCTGCGTAGTCGCCTGTTGAGTGATCAATTCGGGGTTGCCCTGAATTTCCTGAGCGAAGTTCGGCGTGGTGTTTTCGACGTCCACGTTCAGGAAGATTGTGTTTTCCGAGGTAATCTGCGGCGTGACTGTCAGTCGCAGGAACGCGTCCACGTAAGTCACGGTGGGCGGACCGCCTAACTGCGCCTGGGTGACGATGGGTACACGCACGCCCTGGCGAACCAGGGCCTGGATGTTATTCTGCGTCACTACGCGAGGACGCGAGAGAACTTTGAGCAAGCCGCGTGATTCGGCCATGGAGAGAATGGCGTCGATTCGCACCGTATTGCTGGCATTCAGGAACGTCAGGCCGCTGCTGGGCGAGGTCGAACCGAGGTTGGAGAACAACGGAATTGATAACCCGGTTCCCCCGTTTGGCGGCGGTACGGTGATGTAGCCGGGAGTCAGACCCGAGGTAGTTGTCGGCGAAGATCCTGCTGCCGCGTTGCCGCCAACCGCGCTGTGGCCGTTGCCCCAGCCAAAGCCGAGCTGCGTGCCGATGTCACGGGCAAAGGTGCGCGTGGCGGCCACCACGCGCGCTTCGATTTCCACTTCCTGCGTCTTGCGGTCGAGCTGGGTCAGCAGCCGGTCGATCACAGGAATCACTTTTGGAATGTCGTTGACGATTACGGCGTTGGTGCGCTCATCCGCAACTACGTCGCCGCGCACGGAAAGGAATTTTTTGACCGTAACGATCACATCTTTGGCGTGGGCGTAGCTGAGAAAGCGGGTCACCGAAACTTTTTCTACCGCCAGCGCTTCCGCTTCCATCTGGGCTCGGCGTGCTTCGGCTTCCCTCTTCATAGTGTCGAGGGTGGCAATACGCAGAACGTTGCCTTCCAATTCACGCGCCAGATCGTTGTTCTTGAGAACGATGTCGAGCGCCTGATCCCACGGCACATCGTCCAACACCACGGTCAGCGTGCCATGCACATCGGGATCGAGCACCACGTTCAGGCCGCTGATTTCGTGAATCAGGCGGAAAAAATCTTTCACGTCGACATCTTTCAGGTTCACCGAGATCGGCTCGCCGGTATATTTCGGGCCGGCTGGGACCGGCAGTTGGTTGCCCTGCGCCTTCTGCTCGGCGGCGAGATTTACCGCGGGCGCGATGCCGGGGGCGGCAGTCGTACTCTGCGCCGCATTCATGCTGACCGGCAACAGTTCGGGAGCAGTCTTGTCGGCGAATTTGGCTGCGGCATCTTCCGCGCGCACCGTGGGATCGGCGGCGGCTGCGGCGGTTGTCTTTGCCTCATACTTAGGCTCAACAAACACGAAGTCGGTTGGGGATTTCGCGTTTGCATCGCTGTTTGGCGAGGCAGCATTTTCGGCGGGCTTGGCGGAAGCTACGGTTGTTTCCGCGTTCGCTGGCTTCGTGTCGGCCACTGGCGATGCAGTTGAAGCAACTTTCCCGACGGAAGTGGTGTGTGTCGCCCCCGCGATCGTCTGCGCCGGATACAGGGTAAGCACAAACTTGCCATTCGCCGAGGGATTCAGTTCATAGCGGCAGGCATGTTCCAGATCAACCACAACGCGCGTGGTTGGAGGATTCTGGCCGTCCATGCCGATGCGCACTCCTTTGACCTCCGCATCCTCCACGCGGACGCGGCTTTGGCCGGTCGCCATCACGGCTGCGGGGAGATCGACGACCAATCGCGCGGGCGAATCTGCCGTCGTCAGTTTAGGCGTGACTATGCCGCGAGCGCTGATCTCGACGCGAATCTCATTCGTGCCCCGAACCACAGTAACAGCTTGCAGTTCGTTACGCGGGCTTGCCGGCGGTGATGCTGGCGTCTCGGCCGAAGCAACCAGCCCCAATACCAGCAATGTTAGGAACATAGTGAGCAATTGCTTTCGCATTTCGCTTCTCCCCAACCCGCG
>JASIKQ010000018.1 GCA_030049565.1 Candidatus Sulfotelmatobacter sp. | reverse complement strand
GGATGGCAGCCGCAACTGAGTTGCCCCCAGTCGTTGTTCTTGTCTTGCGCGTGCATCAGGTCGGCCCAATCACTGAATGTTCCCATGAACGAAATCGGGAACCAGTCGCGCGCGGGCTCGCCCAGCCCGGCTTGGCCTTTCACGTCGTGCGCCAGGTGCGACAGCGTGTAGCGCTGCGCCTGACGGCGCTCTGGCGTGACGGCCTCATCGCGCCCTGTAAAGCTGACCGGCTGAAATGACAAGAAGCTAATTGTCTTCGGATTATCCAGCGCGAACTTGATGATGCGGCCGACCTGTTCGTTGTTGATACCGTTCACGATGGTAATGACCGGAACGATCTCGCAGCCGGCCTTGTGCAGATTTTCAATCGCTTTCAGCTTCACATCGAACAAATTTCCCACGGCGCGGTGCGCGTTAGCCGCGTCGCCGATGCCGTCAAATTGCAAATACGCGTAGCGCATGCCGGCTTCGACAGCCTGCTGCGCGAACTCAAAACTCTTGGCGAATTCAATTCCGTTGGTCGCCGCCTGCACGGAGTTGTATCCAACCTTGCGCGCGTACCGCACCGCATCCAAAAAATAAGGCGACAACGTCGGCTCGCCCCCGGAGAACTGCACGCTCATCTGCCGCCGCGGCTTGATGGTAATGGCGTTGTCGAGCATCTGCTTAATTTCTTCCCAACTCAGCTCGTGCACGAAGCCGACCTGGTTCGCGTCCATAAAGCACGGATCGCACATCATATTGCAGCGGTTAGTGAGATCAATCGTCAGCACCGACCCGCGCCCGTACTTCACCGTCGAAGAACCGTGGTGATGCAACTTCTCGTCGTTATGCGCAGCAATGTCGCGGCCAGGGAAGACGTCTTCCAAATGCTTCGAGAACTCGGTGTCAATCGACATCACATCTTCAAAGTGGCCGTGCTTAGGGCAATCCTTCACCATCAAAATCTTTCCGTCGCGCTCGACGATCGTCGCCTTGATCTCGCCGACTTTCTCGTTCATCAACACTTCATGCGGCAGCCGGCCATCGAGAATTTCCTGGCGAATTTCCGGAACACACTTCGGGCACAACGAATCGGTCGCCCGCGGCCAGCCCAGCGGAGGCTTCGACTTCTCATACGATTTCAGCATAGGCTTGTCCGACCATTTCGGCGTTGGCGACGGATTCGGCTTGATGCGGTTCAGGCGGTCGAACACAACCCATGTGGCCTTGGCGGCGGCGACGGCTACTTTCTCAACGTACTTAATCGGCTTGCGCATGTTGCTTTCTGGCTCCTGGCTGCTAGGGTTTGACGAGAAAACGCTTTGACGCAAAAACTTTTGACGCGAAATTTCTGCTGCGAACATTTCTCCGCCGACCTTCTAGCTGTAGCTCTCCCGCGGACGCTGAGCGGAGTGACCTGGTTCTACACTTTTCCCTGGGTAGCGCTGAAACCATGCTATAGGAGCCAAAAGGCTCAGAGCATCAGGAAGACAGGGAACGGGTGAAATTGCCGGTTAAGCGGCAAATAGCGGTATTGAGTGGGCGTAAGTTATTGAAAGCAAAGGGAGCGCAAGCCTCAGACCGCTTCCGTTCCTCCGATATAAGTGATGGAAATGTTACCAGGTGTCTGTTTCACTTTTAACATTAGTACGTTAAATGCGTTGGTGCTATTTCCAACCCAGTCGGTTATGTGTGTCTGGCCCACTAGGCAGCAGCCTTCCGTATCAGCCGGTTTGTTCCCAATGTGGATTTCTATGCCGGTAAAGTCCGGAACCGCGAGTACACAGGGGACGGTAAAGCCGAACCTAGCAGACATCGCTAGTTCCACTTGATAGGTTCCAGCGGGGATGCAGTAGGGTTTGGCTGCGCGGACGGGAGGTTCGAGCGTGTAGCACTCGAAGATGCCATCCAGAGACATGGTGCCGCAGGTGCTGAGATCGGTTAGCCATTGTCTTTGCACGGTAATGTTCATGCGCCAATCCTGGGGCTGGGCGCGACTGCGTGCTTCGGCGGCTGCTCGAGCCAAGAAGTGATGTCACACTGAGCCTGGACGCTTCCACACCGCTAGTAGGTAATCGAATCGGTCCGCTAGGACCCAGTCCGTATTTTATCTGAGCGAAACCGATGGGGCGTCCTTCATCCGCATCTTCGTGGAGACAGAAGGGCGAAAGAGATTGGTGAACTGCGCGACAACGCTCAACGGCTAGTGATATGTTGGAAAACCATAAGGATTTGGAGGAATCACACTTTATGGCTCATGTAAAAATCACTGTTCGTCCCAATGGACCTTATCGCGTGGAAGCGGCGGAGGGCGCAGTCGAGCTGGTTGATGCGAACGGAACGCAGTATGACCTCACCGGAAAACCGGCATTCTCTTTGTGCCGCTGCGGCGGTTCGGTGAACAAGCCGTTCTGCGATGGAACCCACAGCCGCATCGGGTTCCAGGGCGCGGAGCTCGCCGTTAAGAAAGCCGAGAGTCAAGGCTGACGTGCCTAGCAGGCCTTCGGCTTTCGGGACTCAAGCTTCGGCTATTAGCGGCTCGTTCATTTCTTAGGCCCGGGATTCACCGGTATCCGAAACTTAAAAGCCGAAAAACCGAAAACCCAAAAGCTGGAGCCGAAAACCGAAGCCCCAAACTACTTGCCCCATGCCCCAATACTCCGACCGGCAACTCGGCATGCACCGTAACATCACGCGCCGTGATTTTCTCAACGGCGTGGCGGTCACGGCCGGCACGGCGATGATGCCGTGGCACTTGCTTTCGGCCGCAGATCGCGATCCGGAAAAATCTGCCAGCTACTATCCGCCTGCGCTGACCGGAATGCGTGGCAGTCATGCCGGATCGTTCGAAGAGGCGCACGCGTTACGCGACGGCACGTTCTGGGATTCGGCCGGCAAGCCTCAGGAGACCGGCGAAACCTACGATCTCATCGTTGTCGGCGGGGGCATCAGCGGGCTGGCCGCGGCGCATTTTTATCGCAAACGCGCGGGCGCGAGTGCGCGCATTCTTATTATCGACAATCACGACGATTTTGGCGGCCACGCTAAACGCAATGAATTTCGCGTGGGGAATAGAACACTGATCGGCTACGGCGGGACTTACTCGATCGAGAGTCCCGAGCCCTACAGCGAGGTTGCCGGGAGCCTGATCGAGGAATTGGGAATCGATGTTGCCAGCTTCCCGAAATATCTTCAGCGAGATCTTTATGGTTCGATGGGGCGGGTGCCGAAAATCTTCTTTGATAAAGAAAGCTTTGGGGCCGACCGGCTGGTCGATGATCCCTATCCCTTTCCGGGCGGCGAAACTTACGATCTTACAGTAGCCGGCCCTGATGCATGGACGCATTTCATGGCCGAGGCGCCAATTGCCGAGCAGGCGCGTAAAGATGTGTCTCGCTTGTGCCGAGAGAGCAAAGACTACCTTCCGAAATTAAATGCGGAAGAAAAGAAAGCGCGCCTCGCGCGCATCAGTTATTCGCAATTCTTGAGCGAAGTTGTCGGCGTGCACGGGGATGTCATTCGACTCTATCAAAGCGTCTCTCAACCTTTGTTCGGAGTGGGGATTGATGCTATCGCTGCGCTGGACGCGGCCGATACGGGTTATCCCGGTTTCAGCGGGATGGGGCTCGAAGCCGAAGGGCTGAGCAACGAGCGCAAGTATTTTTTCCACTTTCCTGACGGCAACGCGACTATCGCCCGATTGCTGGTGCGGAAACTAATTTCCGACGCGATACCTGGCGGTTCTGCGACTGATGTAGTTACCGCGCGGGCGAACTATGCGAAGCTCGACCAGGCCGGCTCGCCGGTGCGCATTCGATTGAACAGCACGGCCGTACGCGTAAAACATGTGGGCGACGCGGCGAGCGCGAAAGAAGTTGACGTGGTTTATGCGTGTGAGGGCAAGGTTTATTCCGCCAAATGTAAGTATGCAATTCTTGCTTGCTGGAATCAAATGATTCCATACCTCTGCGAGGAACTGCCCGTTCGGCAGAAAGAAGCACTGGCGTTCGCAACCAAAGTGCCGCTGCTCTACACAAACGTGCTGTTGCGCAACGCGAGCGCGTTTCAGAACCTGGGGGCGAATTCGATCTATGCTCCGAGCGGATATCACACTCACGTCGATATCGACCTTCCCGTCAGCATCGGGGAGTACCGCTGCCCGCGCTCGCCCGAGGAGCCTGTGGTCATACACATGAGCAAGGCTCCGTGCCAGGCGGGGTTGGCGGCTTGCGATCAGCACCGTGTCGGGCGCATCGAGCTATTCGAGACTACATTTGAAA